>JABWAK010000108.1 GCA_013361065.1 Bacteroidota bacterium | reverse complement strand
GCCTGGAGTGCATGGCTCGCGGATCGGTATCCTGCAGCGTCCGCAACGGAACGGGAGGCACGGATCCGGCAGCAATACCGGCTCCGCCCGGACGAATCGACCGGTCTGCCTGTTTCCGGTGATTTCACCGGCACGGCGATCCTGTACGATAAGCGTCCGCTCAAGACCGTCGACTATAAGTTCTTCGCCCAGGTGATGTTCGCCCGGTGGTCCGCTGCGATCACCGCCACGATCCGGGCGAACGGCGATCCGGGACAGCTCATCACTGTGGGGCAAGACGAAGCGGGAACCGGCGACAGTCCGAGTCCGCACTTCTTCGCACACACGGTCGATTTCACATCACTTCACAACTGGTGGCTGAACGATGATCTGGTCTGGGACAGTGTGATGATGAAGGTGCACGGGAAGGCGAATCTGATCGAAGAGACCGGTGTGATGTTCTATGAGCGGATCGACGGCAGCGCCTACCGTTCCGAAACGGAAGCGGCCCACCTGTTGGACCGGAAGATCGCCGTCTCCGTCGGCACCGGCGGCGCAGGATTCATCCAATGGATCTGGAATATCAATCCGCTCATGAAGAACGACAATGAAGCGACGATCGGACTGCACCGGGCGGACGGCACGGTGAAGCCGGAGTACGATGTGGTGCGGAAATACTCCGGATTCATCTCGAAGCACCGCACCATCTTCCGGGACCGGGAGGATGAAACGGTCGTGATGCTCATCCCGCATGCGCAGATCTTCTCTCCCCGCAACAGCGCCACCGAAGCAACGAAACGGGCTGTCCGGACACTCACGTACGGTCTCGGTCTTCCGGTGCGGGCCGTTGCCGAGCATGCCGGACCTGAGACGGTCCGCGGCGCACGGCTGCTGGTCGCACCGTCACCACGGACGCTCACGGACAAGGGATGGGAACTGCTGAAGAATGCGGCTGCATCGGGCTGCACGGTGATGATGAGCGGTATCATCGACGAGAACGAATTCTACATCGACCGGAAACGGAGTGCGGCACTCGGAGTCCAAGCATCATCCTCCGTGATCGTGCAGGAAGAGACGGTCCGCATCGACGGTGTTCCGTACCGGTTCAGTTTCCGCGGGGAGAGGATGCAGCAGCTGGAAAAAGCCGATCTCTCCCCCGAACAGGAACAGCAGGTGGTGATCATACCTCACGGGAAGGGACGATTCATCTGGTCCCCGGTCCCGGTCGAGAATTCCGATTCCGCCGAATCGCTTCTTGCGTACTACACATTCGGTGTCGCCCAGGCTAAGGTGGCGCCGCTCTTCACCGCGGTGAAAGCGCCCTCCATCCTCCTGCTACCGCAGCTCTTCCGTGATCATGTGATGTATACGGCGGTCTCGGAATCGAATGAGGATACGGTGCTGCGGTTCCGCCACGCGACGACCGCTCCGGAACACAGCATCCCGCTGCCGGCGCAACAGGCGGTGCTTATCATCCTGGACCGCAGGACCGGTGCCGTGACCGGCAGGAGTGATGTGCGATGAACCGCCGTGTCACTGTTGAGATCGCTGTAGATTCGCTGGAGGATGCCGTTGCCGCTCAACAGGGAGGAGCACATCGTCTGGAGCTCTGTTCCGATCTGGCGCAGGATGGACTTTCCCCCTCTCCCGCACTTCTCGCTGCTGTCCGTGCCGCAGTTTCCATCCCGGTCTTCGTGATGGTGCGTCCCCGTGCCGGAGGATTCCAGTACACCGATAAGGAAGCGGCTGAAATGGCCCGGCAGATCGAACGGTGCAAGGAGGAAGGCGCGGACGGCATCGTGCTCGGTCTGCTCGATGCGGAGAGGAATATCGATATAGTGCGGACGCAGAAACTGATCGGACTTGCCGCCCCGCTCTCGGTGACGTTCCATCGTGCATTCGATGGTGCCGCAGAACCGTTCAATGCGCTGGAGGGAATCATCGCGTGCGGGGCAACCCGCCTGCTCACCTCAGGTCAGAAGGAAACGGCGATCGCAGGGAAAGGGACGATCCGGGGTTTGGCAGAACGGTCGAACGGACGGATCATCATCCTGCCGGGGGCAGGGATCGATGCATCCAATGTAAAGGAGTTGACAGAGATCCCGGGGATCACCGAGGTCCATCTGAGCAAAGGAGTGAAACGGAAGGATGCACACGGGGATTTGTCGGTCGATCCACGATTGGTGGAATCATTCATTGCCGGTATAAACGCATAACGCCCCGATCCGGGGCGTTATGCATTCCACTCATTTCAGCAGCTGCATGCTCTTCACAGCGGAGAACCCGCCGGACCGTATCCGGCAGAAATATATACCGCTCGTCAATCCCAGCGCATTGAATTGCACTTCATGGATCCCCGCCGGCCGCACCTCGTTCACTAACGTTGCGATCTCCTTCCCGAGCACATCATAGATGCGCAGCTCGGTCATCCCTGCCGCCGGAAGATGATAACGGATCACGGTGGAAGGATTGAACGGATTCGGGAAATTCTGTTCCAACGCATATTCCGCCGGCACCGCATCTTGCCGTGTCACCGAGACGGTCGACGCCTTCACGTCGATGGAGTTCACGCTGAAGAGCCAGTTGGACTGTTCGGATTGTGTATCGGTGCCGACCTCCAGCCGGAGGATCCTCTTCCCCGCTTTGAGGGGAACGTTCGTCACCGCGACATTCTTCCAGCTCTGCCAGCCGCCGGTATTCAGCACCGGCCGCTTGCCGCTCACATCGACATTATCGATCACGATACGGAAGTATCCGAATCCGGGCACGGTGGCAGCCGAAGGGATGATATCATACGAACCGTCCACCGGGACCTGGATCGTATATTCCAGCCACTCTCCGGCGGTCATCCAGTACACATCGAACCCGCCGTCGTTCGCTCCTTCGATATCCACTCCTTCCGTCGGACGGAAGGCAAGTCCGACATTCGCTGCATCATTGTCATGATACGCTACGCCCTCCCCGCCGTTGTCGTACTTCTCCGCCTGGATCAATGCCGGTACGACCACCGGTGTGCCGGAGTACGGCGTGCCGTTCCCCAACACGGTGATGCTCACACTGTCCTTCGCCGTACGGTCCGTACCGTTGCGGACGGTCAGCACCACCATATATGTTCCGGGAGCAGTGAAGGTGTACGTTGTATCGGCGGAGGATGCACCGAACGACCATTGAAACTGCAGCGGTGAGCCGTTCCGGTCGAAACTCTTGCTGCCGCTGAACCCCACGGTGAGCGGCACCTTCCCGCGCACCTTGTCCGCAATGAGCAGTGCGACCGGAGCAAGCGGATCTCCGGCGGCGGTGTTCACCGAACGGAGCGAACGCGGACCGACCTTCATGGAGTAACCGTCCGTGAACTGCACGAGAACGGAATCAGATGCCGCATTGTAGGCGGCATAGCTCTTCGTTCCGGCACTGCTTTTGAAGACCGCGTGGAACGGAATATTCGCACGGACCGACATTTCGACCCGACCGAGTTTTTTCAGCGTGTGCAGCCAGTGGACGGTATGCGGTTTGGAACCTCCCTCTTCGGGAGTGTAGTTCTGATCGGCGAAATATTGTCCGAGAGCGGATGCGGGATCGGCGAAGGCACGGTACATCCACATGATATCCTTCCACGTCGGCGCCTTGCCGTTCAATTCCTTGACGATCTCCTCATAATTGGTCTGCACATAGGCAGCATCCCTGCCAAGATAAAGGGAAGCGCCGGTCAGCGGCAGCATGTTGATGCCATGGACGAAATCGGCATTGGCTCCGAACCAGGTGGAGTGCACCCCTTTCCCGCCCCAGACCATTCCCAGCGCCGTATGCTGATACGTCGGCGGGAAGACGGCATTATCCACATCGAACCAGTACTGATCGATTGCCGCCTGCTCAGTGGCATAAAGAAAGATTCCGGCATCACGCACCTGCGGCTGATGCGTCACCTCGCCCCACAGCGCGACCGCAGCGGCAAAGTTCATCGCTTCGGAACTCGATTCCTGATTGTTCCCGTCGCCGAAATCGCCGTGACCGGCCGCCCAGGAATGTCCGGCATACGCATCGAACGCACGCAGGAACGGGAAGCGTGTATCGCTCCGGTCATAATTGTTGCCGTCCCGGATGAGCAGGTCCACCATCCCTCCCCACTGCGCCGGCGAGGCCCAGGCGGAATCGTACTGCGCGACGACCGCGGCACCCATGATGGCATAGCCGGAATGGAATGTATGATCGTTCAGCTGCGTATCGGCGCCGTATTCGGACGGGTACCCCGTGAGCGTCTTCCACTGTGCATCATACACGTAACTTTGCGGGCCGCCGGCCGTGAGCCATTCTTGCAGCCGCAGTTTGATCTGGGACAGGAAGTGGTCCCGCGCTGCCGTTGCACCGAGCTGGTCGGCGATGCGGACCAGCTGAGCGAACCTGCCGATCGCCTTGCCGCTCCAGTAGGAGCCGGCCTTGGTGCCGGTGGCGGGAAGCGTCTCGGTTGCAACGGCATTCACCATTGCGGTCAGGTCAGCGCGGTTGTAATCCCCTTCATCCGGCAGTGACGGCAGGACCCCGGTGAACGGATGCGTGGTGGTGAACGAGTTCCCGACGAAGAGTTTCATCTTGCCGGCAACGGAAGGATATTCCTTGGTGGTGAGCGGTGCATCCGTATTGAGCCATTGATGACGATAGAGTGCCGTCATCGTCGTGTCGACATTCCCGTTCTTCGCTTCCTTCAGTTCGGTCGTATACGTGAACGTGGAAGTGACCCGTGCCTGTGCCGCGTCGTACGACCAGGAGACCGTGCTGCCGGTGACGAACGCATAGGCATGCAGCCGGAAGAGTTCGAGCGTTGCCGGCATGTTATCCGGCAGCAAGGCGACGGAGAGAAAATTCTTCCCGTTCAGCGAGGATTGCAGCGTTGTCGTTCCGGTCCAGACGGAACTGTCCGGTGCGAAGATGCCGTAATGCCGTCCCTCGATCGTCACACCGAGCACGCCGCGCTGGTTGGACCAGATGGTGGGCGCCGTGTTGCAGGTGATGACCGCATTGCCGCCGGCAACGGTGAAGAAGATGAACGGCAGTCCATGCCCGAGCGTTGCCCGCATCGACCGCGTACCGTCATCCCACAATGCCCGTACCGTCCAGTCGCCATAATCATCCGTCATGGTTTTTGATGCGCTGAGTCCGCTCACTCCGACGGTCAGCTGCAGCTGGAACGGATAGAGATAATCCTGCACGGCGAAGACCGGTGTGGTCGTATGGCCGATCTGCAGTCCGTTCCCTTTCGCCCGTGCATTCAGCGGGTGGGCATACATCACATTGGAGTGCGGATCACCGTAGAACGGGAAGATGAGATTGCTCCAATAATCACAGGTCTGCGGCGGTTTCGTGAAGCCGGGACTCGTCTTGGGAACGGCAGCCGCGCCGCTGTTCAGCCTGGGACCGACCGTGCCGGAGGGCAGCACAGTGCCGTAACTCCCTGCGCCGACGGTGACCGATTGTGCGTAGATGGCGGAGAGGCAGAGAAACATGGTCAGTGTAATGACTGTCGATCGCATGGTGATCCTTGTCGAATGGGAACGGTGAGCTCGTCAGAAGGATCGATGGAGAGAGAACCTTTGGCGGGTATACTTCAATGATACCGAAAGGAAGGAGAAGAAACAACGGTGAACAACGGACAATCTCAGCGCATGCGCCGGGAGAATATATCGAGGACCTGTTCGATCCCTGCATCCCAGAACCTCCAGTCATGACCGCCGGGCAGTTCATGCATCTCGAACGGGATCCGTTTCTTCCGCAGCAGCGCGGCAAGCTGATGCATCTGCTCCGGCACCTCAGGAATATTATCGGACGAACCGGCGGTGAGGTAGATGTACGGCAGCGTCTGCGTGGACCGCTCAACAAGGATCGGAATGATCTGATCATCCCACGCCGGAGTGCGTGCGGCACCGAAGGCAGCACGGACACTGGCATTCGATGCTGCCGAGCGGCGGGCGACGATCGCAGAGTCCTCCAAACCTGCCGGAAATTGCATAGAGGGACTGAGGGCTGCGGCCAGAGCAAAGAGATGAGGATATTTGATGCCGAACTTCAGCGCACCGTATCCGCCCATGGAAAGTCCTGCGAGCGCCCGCGCCTCCCGAATGCCGCGTGTCCGGTACACTGAATCGATATGCGGGATCAGTTCCCTGACGAACGCATCCTCATATCGCCGATGCGGTTCCGCAGCGGAATTGGTATACCAGCTGTTCCCGAATCCCGACGATATGATGATCATGCGGTGTGCAGCGGCATACCGGATAAGTTCCGACGACACGAACCATGAGGCATGGTCCTGGTTGAATCCGTGCAGAAGATAGAGAACGGGGAACCGCTCCTTCCGAAGACCATATCCTTCCGGAAGCAGGATGGTGTAGCGGATCCACCCGCGGGTGCTGTGTGCGTACAGACTGTCAGTACGAACGGACGGCTGTGCAGGAAGGATGCTGACCGCCATGAGCAGGATGAGCGCAATCAGAAGAACATATATAGAGCGGCGGAACAACATCAATGCTCCGGCCGGGATGCTGAACTGGTCCAACGCTTCCGCCAGGCGGGATAGGCATCGATGACCTCTGCCGGTTCGTATCCATACCATTTGTACCCGGTCCGCCGCTCCCTCTCCACTTCGGCAAGCGAGTAGACCACCCGGCCGTCCCTGCGGCAGAACATCGGGCGGTTCGTCGGGATCTCGTACATCCGCGTCCAGATGACCGGTGCGGACGCATCGGGAACGACCCTGCGGTCATCCTCCGACGTGTGGTACATGAATTTCTCTTTCTCCGCCTTCACCGTTTCCACGCGGATGCCGGTGATACCGGAACGCCGGAACCAACGGACGGCGCCTTCCACGGCAGTGATGACCGCACTGTCCGGCTCCGGCAGCCGCATCAGGAACTGTACGATCTCCGCACTCTCCATACTGCAGATGGCGATCGGTTCGAAGGTGCGCGCATTTTGCGGCGCCAGCGTCCGGTGGTCATACTGCTGGCACCAGGCTGTGAGCGACCCGTCCACGCGGATCTGCGTCCGGAGGATGCATTGCAATGCACGGCGGTACGCTGCTGTTGCCCGGCTGCGCAGCTCCGGCGGAACGAATGCGTACTGCGGAGTTCCGCCCGCGATCCTCTGCAGGATACGGACCACTCCGAGCATGGCGCCGTCATTGTAGGTGATATACTTCCGGTATCCGCTCGTGTCAGGGAAGAACTGCGGGAACCCGCCGTTGGGATATTGTGCGGAGAGGATGAATTCGATGCCGCGGATGACCGCGTCATGGTACCGCTGCTCCGGATGGCGCTGAACGGCTGCGGCAAGATACTCGATCTGCGCATGCGTTGCGCCGTTATCGAAGGTCGTCAGGGAGAAATCATCCCTGGTCCGGAGCAGGATCGTCCGTTGGGAATCGGTGAGCACGGCGGTCATATCATAGTTCTTCGGCCAGCCGCCGTTGCTGCGCTGATAGAGAAGGATATTATCGGCGATGGATGCGACCTCATCCGGCTGGTACCGCGGCTGGTCCGGAACAGGGATGATGAGCTTTGGCACCTCATCCGTGATGTCGTACCAATGATGGGCCCCGTCCCGGAACGCGCTCAGATCGATCCCCTGCGCCGGCAGCAGCACCACGGCAGCAGCGAGAAACACAGAGCATTGACGGAGGAGGCGGAGGTTCATTTCATGGTCCGGTATTTCTTGATGACGAGATACTTCAGTTCCGTGGTCCCGGCGTTGCGGATGCCGTGTTCGGACTGCGGCGGACAATAGAGACTGGTGAGCGGACCGACCGTACGCTTCTCCCCGTTCAGGAAGAACTCAGCCGTCCCCTCCAGCACGAAGAAGAACTCATCCTCCTCGTGACGGTGCGGTGCGTGCGTCGCTTCATTCGGGCGGACGATGCTCATCTTCAGCGTACGGCCGTCCAGAAATGCTTTATCGGCGAACCAGTATTGAGCGCCGGCCTTCGTCGATTCCACCTTCGCTGCATCGTAGCGGTTCACGCACTCGTCCATGCTGAAGGTCCTGCTCTGCGCAGCGAGCAGGGACGAAAGAACGACTGTTGCGATCGCCGTATAGCGTATCATCGGAGGCCCGTCATCGGAATGAGATCCATATCGCCGAATTCCTGGTTCTCCCCTCCCATCGCCCAGACGAACGAATAGTTCGTGGTGCCGGCACCGCTGTGGATGGACCAGCTGGGGGAGATGACCGCCTCCCTGTTGCGGAGGATGAGGTTCCTCGTCTGTGTCGGTTCACCCATCAGGTGGACAACGAAGGCATCAGGACGGAGATCGAAATAGAAGTACACCTCGGACCGGCGAAGGTGAGTGTGGGACGGCATCGTGTTCCAGATACTCCCGGATTCGAGCATCGTCATTCCCATCACCAGCTGACAGCTCTTGATGCCGTTCGTGTGGATGTACTTGTAGATGGTCCGCTTATTGGCATCCGCCTGCGAACCGAGATGTGTCGGTTCGGCATCCGCGAATTTCGCGAGCGCCGTGGGATATGCCGTGTGGGCAGGATAGCTCATCAGGAAGAACGCCGCCGGTTCCTTCCCCTGATTGGCGAACGTCACCTGTTTCGCGCCCCTTCCGATATAGAGCACATCACGGGTGTCCAGCTCGTACGACGTGCCGTCCACGGTCACGATGCCGGGGGCACCGGTATTGATCACTCCGGCCTCCCGCCGTTCGCAGAAGAACTCGGCCGCCATCTCCTTCTTGGTCGCGAGCAGCGGCAGCGGTTCTGTTCCGGGGACGATGCCGCCGATGATGGCCCGGTCCACATCAGAATAGATGAGTGTGACCGCGCCGGGAATGAACAATCGTTCGGCAACGAAATGGCCGCGGAGTTCCTCCGTGGTCATCCGTTGTACCGCTTGTGCGTTGGGTGCGTTCCGTACTTCCATTGGTCCTGCCTTTGTCAATTCATTGTGTTATCATCACTTACCGGGCGAGCCAGCCGCCGTCCACCACCAGCACATGGCCGTTCACATAGTCCGATGCGGACGAGGCCAGAAAGACCGCCGCTCCGGCCAGGTCCTGCGGCATTCCCCACCGTCCGGCCGGGATCCGCTCCACGATCGCTTTTTCGCGGACCGGGTCCTCGCGCAGCGCGGTGGTATTGTTCGTGGCCATATATCCCGGTGCAATGGCGTTGATGTTGATCCCGAACTTGCCCCATTCGTTCGCCAGCGCTTTAGTGATCTGGGCAACGGCACCTTTACTTGCCGCATAGGAAGGGACGCGGATGCCGCCCTGGAATGCCAGGAGCGATGCCGTACTGATGATCTTGCCGTACTTCCGTTTCATCATATCCTTCGCCGCCGCCTGCGCCAGGAAGAAGATCGTTTTGGAATTCAGCAGCATCACATCATCCCAATCCTTCTCCGTGAAATCGATCGCATCCATCCGGCGGATGATGCCGGCGTTGTTGACCAGGATATCCACTTTCCCGAAGGCGGCGAGCGTCCGCTCCATCACGGTCGCAATGGAGTCCATCTCCATCAGATTGACCACCACGGTCACCGCCTTGCGTCCCATGGCAGTGATCTTCTCCGCTGTTTCCGTGCTCTCCACGTAGTCGACAAGGATGATATCCGCTCCGGCCGACGCGAGTCCCAGCGCCATTCCTTGTCCGAGACCGGTGCTTCCTCCGGTCACGATCGCGCTTTTCCCCTGGAGTGAGAACAGTTCGTTCATGGGATCATCCTTTCTTCGCATTGAGGAAATTAGCATACATTTTCGCCGCCCGCTCGGTCAGCACCTCGTACCGTCCTTCATCAATCGCAGCCTTGTCCAGCAGATCGCTGCCGATCCCGACGGCGACAGCGCCGGCGGAGATCCACTCACCGACATTCCCGATGGTCACACCGCCGGTCGGCATCAGTTTGATATGGGGGAAGGGCCCGGAAAGGTCCTTGAAATATTTCGGTCCGAGCGATGTCGCCGGGAAGACCTTGCAGACATCCGCACCGGCATTCCATGCGGTGAAGATCTCGGTCGGCGTATAGCAGCCCGGCATACAGGCGACATGATGCTTGCGGCAGACGGCAATGACATCCAGATTCAGCACGGGACTCACTACGAATTGTGCACCGGCGGCGATCACTTCCTCCGCGATGGCCGGCGTTGTCACCGTACCGGCTCCGATGAGGACATCGGGCGGCATCGTTGATGTCAGTGTGCGGATGCTTTCCACCGCGCCGGGAACCGTCATCGTGATCTCGATGCATTTCACGCCGCCCTGACGGACTGCGTCGATCACCGCCGCCAGTTTCTTCGGATCCTTCATCCGGATGACGGCAACGACGCCGTACTCTTCAATGGTCTTCAGAACAGTTTCTTTTGTCATACGGGTGCTCACGGTGCTCCTTATCGTTTGAATGCGATCTTCAGCGGATTCGCCAGGCGGACTGCGGTCATGGTCAGATATTGCTCCCATGCATCCTTCGTGGTGATATCCCCCATCCGGCTCCATGCAGCACCGGAATAGTACATTATCTTCCTTCCCTGGGTGATCTCACGGCTCATGAAATAATGCAAAGTATCATCGAAGAATCCGATCGCCGTCCCGGCGGGGAAGAGCACGGCGGTCCCAAGGCTTCCGTTCACACTGTCCGCATTGGTCGATCCCCACAATGCCAGAAATCGGGAAGCTTCATTCCTCGTGATGACGGTGTTCGCCCGTTTCACCAGTCCGGCAACAAGCTTCAACGGAGAACGGTCGAAGTTGGAGAGATATTCCTCTTCGATCCGGTTGAGCTGCTCACCGGCATCGAGCGTGATCCTCTTCACCACCGTATATCCTGCCGTGTCGATACGAAGTCCGGTGTAGATCAATTCCGCCGTCAGTCGGATCGGTCCGTTCGTGATGATCCGATGGTGAGAAAAGAGTCCCGGCTGGATCAGTCTGCCGTTCCACAGGATACCGGCACTCCCTGCACCGAGCGACCGGCCGACCGAGAAGAAATCCGCCCCCTCACCCCGGTCCTGATGGTACGTATCCTTTCCCGGAAGACTTCCTTCGCTCTCCTTGTACCATTTGGCAACGATGGGATACCGGACACGTTTCGTCCAGACATCGGTCCCATTGTCGACATTCCCGGCCAGGACCGAGCCATAGACCCGGAATGCAATTCGGTCATTTTCCCACGCAAGATCCTGCCGGGGAAGCACATACTGCACATCAACCTGACGGGACGGCGGTACGGAGGAGGCAGGTCTGCGGTACAGTTCGAACTGTCTCGTCTCATTCGGCTTGAATGATGCCTGGAAGATCAGCTCATCATCGATTCCGTCCTGATCGTTATCGATGGATTGTGAAACGATCTCCGTTTTCGCCTGGAACACCGCCATTGCATCGTTCTTCCATTCGGGATAGGCAAGGAACACACCCTGAAGATCCACTGAGACCGTTTCCATTGTCCGGGATATCGGAGCCGGATTTGTGACCGTAAAGAGTATCCCTGCCTTCTTTTCCGCTGCGGACATGCCGGCTGCGAAGAGAAGGAGCAGCAATGTCATTCGTGTCATCATCGTTTGATCCTTGCGCTGCCGCCTTTGGCGACATGGTTGAGTTCCTCCAGCGTGATCATGCTCGAGTCCCCCCGCGTGGTCATCAGCATCGCACCGTGCGCCACTCCGTAGTTCACGCACTCCTGCGGCGTCTTCCCGTTCAGGAACCCGAACGTGAACCCGGACGCGAACCCGTCCCCGCCTCCCACACGGTCCTCGATCTCCAGCCCCGGCATCGCAATACCGTCATAGAAGGTCCCCTCCGTCCACATGATGGCCGACCAGTCATTGATGCCGGCCGAGCGGACCCCCCGCAGTGTCGTGCCGACCACCTTCACATTCGGGAAGTCCTTCACCACTTTGTTCACCATGTTCTTGAACGCCGTTGTATCGATCTCCCCCTTCTCCACATCCACCCCTTCCACTTCGTAACCGAGCACCTTCTGGAAGTCCTCT
>JABWAK010000273.1 GCA_013361065.1 Bacteroidota bacterium | reverse complement strand
CTCCGAGACCGAACCGCTCATCCGGCTCTATGCCGAAGGGACGTCGGAGGAAGAGGTACAGAAGATCCTGCGCGCCGGAATGGCGCTCATTGCATCAGCATGAAAGGAACCATGAAGAAGATCATCGACAGGAACAGTGCAGAAGGATTATTGAAGGACCTCGGCGGGGAGTTCGCCGTCATCCGGAATCCGGCGTACATCCACCCCGCCTTCGAACTTGCACCGCTCGCGCCGCGGCTGACCGGTCCGCTCGACCGTCTCAGCGCCGCGGTGATGGATATGGACGGCACGACCACCACGACCGAGGAACTCTGCATCCATTCGCTCGAATATATGCTCCGCGCCATGAGCGGGAAGTATACGACAGCGGAATGGTCAGGGCTCGACCACACGGCCGATTATCCCAACATCATCGGCAACAGCACCACCAAGCATGTGGAGTACCTGATCACCAAATACGCCGGACTGCTGCAGACGGACAGGACCAAGGAATCGTTCGCCTATGCTGCACTCTGGACGCTCATCTGCGGGAAGGATGCGAAACGGAAACAGGAAGTGCATGTCACGCTCGCCAAGATGGACCTCGTCACCATGACGGAGGATCCGCTGTTCCGCGATGCGGCGGCGGACCCGGCATCGGTCCCCGGGATGCGTGCGGCGATCGGAGCGGAACTGTTCGGACGCTATGGCGGGCGGATGCGGCCTCTCTCCCACACCGATCTGGTCACGCTCGGGATCGATATCTATTATCAGCGGTATCATGAGATCCTGCAGAGGATCGAGAACGGTGAAAGCAGACAGATCTCCATGGAATTGTTCCATGATCCGGAGAAACGGCTCATCCAGCCAATGCCGGGGATCCTGTTCTTCCTTCCGCTCCTGAAGGGGTGGCTCGGTGACGAGGCGGCCCTCTTTGCGGACCGGCTGTTCGAAGAGTATGCTACGAAATCAGGACACGAATTCCCTGCTTCGGAACGGCACAGTGCGGCATCCTCGTTGGCATCGCTCGGCCGGTTCTTCGAGCAGCATCCGGCAAAACTCGCCATCGTTACATCGTCCATCTTCTACGAAGCGAACATCGTCATGAGCGAGGTCTTCTCCGTCCTCTCCGCGCAGCTGGCATCGGTCCCGCTCTCTGCCGGACGCCAGACGCTGCTGCGGGCAAAACTGCAGCAATACCGGAACGTTTACGATGCGTTCATCACGGCGAGCGATTCCACCGAGATCCGTCTGAAGCCGCACCGGGATCTGTACAGCATCGCGCTGCATCAGCTGAACATCCCGACTGCCGATTTCCACCGTGTCATCGGATTCGAGGACAGCGAGAGCGGCACCATCGCCATCCGTACCGCCGGCATCGGCCGCTGCATCGCCGTACCGTTCGCACAGACCAAAGGACATAATTTCGATGCCGCCACACTTGTCGCCCTTGGCGGTATCCCGGAGGTGGTCCTCTCCCACAATGTGTTCCTGAACGCATGAGAACCATAGTAACGGATCTATAGAAGAGTTCGATTCCCGATCCGGAGAGTATTTTTTCTAAAATTCACTTTTAACTTTTCACTTTTCCCTTTTAACTTTTTTATGTCTTCCCGAACCTTCCACGTCATCTCCAACACCCACTGGGACCGCGAGTGGCGTTTCCCGTTCCAGCGCAACCGTCAGATGCTCGTCGAGATGATCGATGCGGTCATCACCATCCTGGAGAGCGATCCGACATACCGCGCCTTCCATCTGGACAGCCAGTCGATCGTCGTCCGGGACTATCTGGAAGCGAAGCCGCACATGAAGGAGCGGTTCGTGAAACTCGTCCAGGACGGTAGGCTGTTGATCGGTCCGTGGTACATCCTTCCGGATGAATTCCTGGTCGGCGGCGAGAACCTCATCCGCAATCTGCTGCTCGGCCACCGCGTCAGTGCAGAGCATGGCGGGGTCTCAAAAGTGGGCTATTCCCCGTTCTCCTGGGGACAGATCTCACAGCTGCCGCAGTTGTACCGCGAGTTCGGCATCGACCTGATCATGTTCTACCGCGGTGTGAACTCGCTGGACAGTCCGAAAGCAGAGTTCCTGTGGGAAGGTGCGGACGGCACCCGTTCCGTCACCTCCCGTTTCTCTACCATGCCGCGGTACAATTTCTATTTCTATCTCTACCGGCCG
>JABWAK010000107.1 GCA_013361065.1 Bacteroidota bacterium | reverse complement strand
TGAACGCAACTGATTGACCAGTATGCTCATTGCTTCGTTTAAGTCGAGCGCTGCTTGAGGTATATTGTCATAAATAATCAACCAGTAACGAGCCATGTTGCCGTAACCATGTGAGTTCAGTTTTTTGAGTTTGGCAGTTATCGATTTCAGCATTCCTGCCGCCCATTGACGCTCGACAGAATTACCAATCCAACCCATTCCATGGAGACTTTCAGAAGACCGTTTCAGAATCGCAATAATTTCACTTTCGGTTCGCTTTGGAGCATCCCAAGTGAATAATTCTGGCTCGATGACTCCATTTGGGTAGAATATATTTCGTATTGCTATTGCTTGAGCGTATTGAGGTGGCGTTGAAGTTGTGATTTCAACGCCAACGGTAATGGTTCCCATACTCAGATGATAATCAGGCTTGTCAGTATGAATGACCCTTAGAGGAAAAGCGATGAAATCTGCCTCATTGTATGTGGCAAGGAATCTACAAATGGACCATTGTTCAGCATGGTTCTTTGTCCGTCCACTCGACAAGGGCGGAACGGCAATGTCGATAGCGCCCAGTTGTGAGAGAAGTTCCAATCTAGATGCTGCATATAGATTCATCTGAGTATCCATGTGGCGCGAATTTTTCTTTTCAGTTCGTGCTAATAGCTTTACCTTAGCACTATTCAAATATCTGAGCACCGATATTACCTGCTATTTTGTGCCGTGCATTTTTGGGATCAGCTTAAGATCCTTTACGATTCTGTAGCCTCTCCTGAGTGAGGCCTGCCAAGCATCCCCAGTTTTGTTACCCGCAAACGGCGACTTTGAGGGATGATTTGGCCAGACAATGATTATCATTCCCTTTCCATCAGGACGTCGAGTCTTCCAAACCCTAAACTTGTATCTCTTATTGTTCCATTTAAAATCAAACTCATTGTCAGGAGTTGACCATCGAATATTATCACCTGATCCGTCATTCCACCATTGCTGAACCTTCGGATCCTTTAGTTTCTGTGCGAGTCCGAAACACACAACAAGACTGGGTCGAAGATGAGAGTAGATAGTATGAGAAACCCAAGATACATGTCGTTTGCTCAACCGAACGTTTGATGCATCTCCTTGTTTGTCGCTAGCCAAGTTCATATGACTGGATAGTGCGAGCTGTTCGTTTAATGTCAACGAAGTCTCTGAAAGGGCGGCTACCAACCTCCGACACAATGTCCGAACTTTGGGCCAATAGCTACGTGAATCTCTAGACTTCTTTAACCTAGTATGCGGCTTTCCAAATGCCATTGGTACAACTTCTGGCACTTTATTGGATTTTGAATTTCCAGGAGAAACTCCCAAGACAACAAGAAGAGGATTTGGAGTCAAATAAACTCCCGATCGCCCCAACTCAAATGGTGATTTTTCCATCACTCGATTTAGGAGAGAAGAGCGTTCCTTTTCTGTCAGACTCTTTTGAAGGGTCAGCCGTTTACGGGCATCAGACACCCAAATGTGTTTCATTTACCTGTCTCATTTACTGAAGAAGTATGTCATCAAACGTTTCGGGCAACAACGCTGTATACTTTACCGATATGATTGCACGCCGAAGGACGCTCTAAGTCTCCATTTCCCACGCCGTGAGGCACAATTCCAATTGGCAAAAACAAATGGGGCTGTCATAACATTCATTTGTCGGGTGTAGGTGTTGCCCGTGCTATACGTTGTTAGCCGCGGGTGAAAGTGAACTACTTCTCAGGTTGGTGATCTTGATTACGAGTTCTTCAAGCACTGGCAAACGAAGTCGGCGTTCGTACACCTTCCGGACAAACAGACTGGAAGCTTCAATATTCTTCAAGACTCCCGAGGACTGGCTATATCCTAGTTCTAGTGCAACTTGGGCACGGATCTCATCGAAAACATCTCGGCCAAGTGCGAGCAGGAATTCTGCTTCAATGTTGTCGTTGAATACCGCCCAATCGCGTGAGATGGTCGTAGCAGGGAAATCCATAATATCGACTCCGGCGAGTCTTAGCAATCGGCCATTTGAGCGAATTGCAGCCTCACGGTCACGACCAGTGGAGCTTGAATCTGCGTCAAACACGAAATACGTTGGAATCTCGAGGCCCCTGAAAACAACAACGGATCGATCGATGTTATTCTTGCCAACTACTGGGACAATAGTGATACCTAGCCCGTCCCAATCTCGGTTCTGGATTGATTGAAGCGTCCACAAAGCTCCGACTTCTGTGTTGCCCTCAACAACAACTGTGACATCAGAAAAGAAACCCTCATTGACAATTGTTGTCATCACGGGTGCTGCATGTGCGACGAATGAAGTTGCTGTAAACTGTGCTGGATCGCGTCCACTTATGGCGGCGAGACGTTGTGAGGCGCTTGTTGTGCTGAAAGAGCTAATCTTCGTCTGCAAAGTGGTCGTGTTTGCTGCTATAACCTTCCGCGCCAAGCGAATTTGGTCAAACCTCTTGAGGTCGACGAAGTGCGGGGAGTGTGTACCGTATACAATTTGCGTCCTTGGCTGGGATGCGTCCTCCGGTATTCGAGAAAGTTGTAACATGACATTGGACAAATATCTACATCTGGACGGATGCAAGTACAACTCTGGTTCTTCAATTGCGAGAATGAGATCTGGAATTCGCGTCGGAGGTGGAGCGCCTGCCGCCTCATCCCCCGGTGATTCTGACACTTCAGGCGAAGACTGCTCTGTCAAGGAGAGCTGTTGGAGCAGAGCAAAAATAAGAGCGCGTTGCAATCCATGGCCAGTGTAGCTTATCGGACACTTAAAATTATCTTCGACTAATGAAGCCACAGCAGGAGGCAATGCTAACTTCGGCGGAACAACTTCTCCGAAACTGAGGTCTAGTTTGGCACCAGGGGCGTATCGTTTTAATACGTCAGTTATCAGATCCCCAAGCGACCTAAGTTCCGTTAGATTGTCCGAACTGTAAACCTCCTTGACTCGTCGCTCGAATTCAGCGTTGAGATCACGAACATCTCTACGAGCGTTAACGCTTCTGAGTACGAGAATATCGATAAGTTGAAGAATGGCCCCTTTTCTTTCAGTTTCAGAGGAGGCATCACGGACTGCAGGCACCAAGACAAACTTGGTGAACTTGTCAAGTTTGCCTCCTCCTACGTTTCGAGGGCCAAAGAATTGTGTTTCTTTCTGAATAACTTGAAGCAACTCAGGGTGTCTCGATTCGAAGTCAGCCATTGCGGATTCGACCGCTTGAGCGGAATTTGCTCTTTGTATCAAGTCAGGGAATCTTCCCGAATCAACCAATTCGTTGAATGCGGCGCGTTTTGGTGTCGCGGCGAGCTTGCGGATTTCAACAAAGTCAGGACATTGCCGCGAGGCCGCATAGTATCGGGCCCCGCCGCTGTTGATGACTTTTGTAACGATTAGAGTTGAGTCGGTTACATATGCAGAGAATTCTGCCATCTCATCCGCACGCAGATCGCCATAAGTAACACGAATCGATATGTCTGCCGTTATATCGCGGTCGAAATAGTCGAATTCGGTAACCTGTGCAGCGGTATTGTAGAACATGTCGAGCGCGTGCAGTATTGTCGACTTGCCTGCCCCATTTCGTCCGAGAATGGCTATCAATTCTGAGCATGGAACATCAACGCTTTTGAGGGATCTGAAATTCGCTATTTCAACGCGCTGGATTACCATGATCTATCTCCGCGAAAGAAAAACATGATGCTACAAATGACGCCTAACGTTTCGGGCAACCCCGATATACTTTTTCAGCGCCGTTGTTTCTTGCCACCACAAATCGCGTACGCGAGACCGTATTCAATAAACCAGTTCTGTTACAGCTGTGCGCAATTTACAAATTCATATAAAACAACGGAGCTGTCAAGTTTCAATGTGATGAGCGACGTGGTTACCCGTATTATTCGCTGTGCCCATGCACTAAATGATGTACCGCATTGATTGTCTCGTTAATCAGTACGCGTCCGCCAGTTCACTTCATCAAGAACTGTGTAATTTCGATTCGCTCAAAGCCTTTCTTACGTTGGATGAAATATTTTGTCCCTTCCTGCACAATCTTCACGTGGCAGTAGTGTCTGCCAGTGTCGTCATTGGTTTGGTTCATCCCTTCGGTCCACTGTACAAAGGTTTGAAACGGGATTAAGATGAGCTTGTCAGGGGATCCACAGCCAAATGACACGTAAGAATTCGCAGACTTGGCCAGCGTGTTGCGTTGATGCCCGTGGAATGCGAACCAAAATCCAGGCGTGTCATTCCAATCGTGTGTACGAGACACCGCACAGAGAAGGGCAATCGAATTGTCGGCATTAGAGAAGACGGCTCGGGATCTACGAACAAGCGGAGTCGCCAATTGGGCGACGATGCGGTCAACACATAACTGCGTGAAATTGACAGGTGTGAATCTCTTGGTTTTTTCTTCTATTTCATCGTCGGTTTCAGACTGCGATTCGTCCTCAGCGACATCGCTTATCGTGTTGAACACAAGTTCGATTATGCCGTCAACTCTCGTGTACTCTCTCGGTACGAGAATGGTTCGAATCAGCTTCTCAATGTCTGGATCCTCGACCTTCTCCTTGACATTCAATAAGCGTATTAGCGAATTCACGCTAATCAAGCGAACATCCCATGCATGGTGAGACCCCCTGACCTGAGCCTCAACATTGCCGGTGTCCTGTCGCCCCACCACAATTAGTATGGAGGAAGACTTCTCTTGAATCTTTCCTTCTTGAATTAGGGTTTGACGATACTTGGCTACGGTATCCAGATTGATGGAATAAGCGTCTGTTGTTTTGACTTCGATGACAAGGCTTTGCCCCTCGGGTGAAACCCAAAGACCATCAAATCCTATAGCGTTAACGGTGCCCCGATATCGACCCGGTAGAGCATCGAAGCCAAGCCTTTCACCGATTTCGTTGATGATATCCTGGAGTGCAAACCCGTTGCCGTCAAACTTCGTTGACAGACATTGATTGGCGTAGGTGTCCAGATAAGATGAGGGCACGCTGGCCAAGTATTCGCGAAACTCCTTAGAGGCAGAATTGCCATCTAACAATTGTCCTTCCCCTGCAAATCCGATCAGTTGCTGGACGGTCTTTTCAAGGATGTTCGCGCCGGGGCTCTTTATTAGTTCTACGAGTGACATAATTGAAATTTGGCTTGAGTGATTTCGATGTTTGTTAGGCGCTCTGCCTGACTAATCATTGGTGGCATTGTGAATAATATTTTTTCCACCGCCTTATGGCGATGTTAATATTTTTCTTTTTGTGGTGGATTGTGAGAAATTGACTTTTCAACATATCTTTTATGGTGATATCGTCATTAAAGCGGTCTCTGTCGCCCGAATTTCTTAAGAAATGTAAAGTACGGTATGATGGAATACAAGACCTCTATAATTGAGGAGGGGAGAGAGGCGAGTGATTATTGGCTTTAAAGGTCTATTGAGAAAGACCTTTTTCGGTCAATGCCAGGCAGATTCCCCGTCTGCTCAACTGCCCGCCCGATTGCATGGGCAGGCGTGTGCAGACAGCCGGGCTGGTTCGGTCGCAATGGACGAGCAAGAACGACTCCCTCAGAATGACGCAGGATGACAGGATTGCATCGCTGACACACTCAACGCCCAAGTAAAAACACAAACGCCGCGGAAATCCCGCGGCGTTGCTGTTCTAATAGCTATTTTGTGTCGTAGTCTTTTCGTGGTTACGCTTTCTTCAAGGTCAGCACCGTGATCTCGGAGCGTGCGCCGACCCTCACCGGCGGACCCCAATAGCCGGTCCCTTTGCTCACATACGCCCACGTCTTCTCGCCGAACTTGTTGAGTCCTTTGATGAACGGCTGGCCGATGGTGGCGACCAGGTTCCACGGGAAGAACTGTCCGCCGTGCGTATGTCCCATCAGTACCAGGTCGATGCCGAGGCCGTCGATATGGAACAGCGACCGCGGCTGATGCGCCAGCAGGACACGGGCCGTATCGGACGGTGCTTCGGCGAATGCTTTGGCGGGATCGGACTTGTGTGCGGGTGAGAATCCGCCACCGCTGTAATCGGTGACACCGCCCAGGACGAAGGACGAACCGTTCTTTGTGACCAGCCGGTGCTCGTTCATCAGTACATCGTATCCCATATCGCGGGCATGGGCCGTCCACTGGTCCACGCCGGAATAGTATTCATGATTGCCGGTCACGAAGAACTTCCCGTGCGGCGCGTATACTTTGGCGAGCGGTTCGAGGTCATGTTTCAGGTGCGGGACGGACCCGTCCGCCATATCGCCCGTGAACGCGATCATGTCCGGCGAGAGTTTTGTGATCTCCTCTGCGACGGTCTCGATGAAATCCCGCTTGATGGTCAGTCCGGCATGGATGTCGCTGATCTGCACGATACGGAATCCGTCGAACGCCGCCGGCAGCGAAGCGATCGGCACATCGACATTCACGATGCCGGGCCGCTTGCGTGCTTCGTAGACGCCGTACGCCGTGAGTGTTCCCGCCACCCCCAGCACGCCGAGATTGGTCGTCTGGATCAGGAACTCCCGCTTGGCCGCATCCACCGCAGCGGGGGCCGAGGAGAGGAGTGCCATCAGTTTCTGTCCGCCGAGACCCGCCAGCCAGACCACATCGCGGAACACCAGCGCCACGAAGACGAAGGAGAGGAACCCGAGCGAAATGTAGCCGATCCAGGAATAGAGTCCGGTATACTTCTCCGCGATGCGGACCAGGAAGAAGGAACTGAACGGGATGATGTACATCAGCGAGAGCAGGGTGTACGCGATCTGTTTGTGCGGCGCTTCCAGATGGAACGGCATGATGAGCCGCCACGCCATATAGAAGTAGCCGATGCTCAGCACCGTGATCATGATGCCGATCCAGACAAGGAACATGGTCAGTTCATTCATACTGCGTTTGCGTCGTTGTTGTTGGTGTGCCACGGATTCGGATGATGGGTGATTCCAATGATAGGGAGGTACGGGACCGGTGCTGGAGTCGTGGGACCGCAGCACCGGGGCGTCTTCATTACGCCTGCTTCTGCTCGTCGCCGGGATAGGTGCCGCAGCGCCGGCGCCATTCTTCTTTGAACTTCTCCCGTTCTTCGGGCGTCATCGCCGCCAGTTTCTCTTCCATCTTATGCTTCCAGCGGTGCGACTTCCATCCGGAACCGCCGTGCCAGCCCCGCACCAGGATGTGCGAGAGGAGCAGCAATCCCATCGCCTGCCAATACGTGACCGTCGGTCCGTGGAAGATCTCCGGGATGAGCCAGTTCCAGAGCATCATCACCGCGAAGCCGAAGAGCGCGATCATGGCGAGGACGAACAGGATGAATTTCACTATTTTGCCGATCCACCAGTATTTCATGATTGGTATCTCCTTTACACCGCAGAGCGAATCTGCTCTGCGTCATCATTGATCATTGTGAACATTAATTCTTGAAAAGTCTTTATTCTCTCATTGTCTGGCTGTCTAGCCATCTAACGATCTGCTCCTCATACCTCAAACTCATCGTACAATTCTTTCAGCTGCTCCCGCAGATAGAGCACGGCATACCGCTTGCGGGAGAGGAGGGTGTTCAGCGGCTCGCCGGTGATCTCCGCGATCTCCTTGAAGCTCTTCCCCTCCAGTTCATGCATCACGAAGACCTGTCTCTGCTCCTCCGGCAGTTCATCCAGCGCCTCCGCCAGTTCTGTCCAGACCAGCGAGCGTTCGAACACCCGGTCCGGGTTCTGCGTCGGATCGTAGAGGATGTCCTCCAGATTCAGCGGTAGCGAAGGGTCGTTCGCATCGCGCGGGAGCGACTCGGGCCGTTTCTTCCGGTACCAGTCGATCACCTTGTTGCGGGCCACGGTGAAGAGCCAGGAGGTCATCTTCTCGATCGGCTCCGTCACGCTGTAGCTGGAGAGGAGCTGATAGAAGACATCCTCGAGGATATCCTCCGCATCCTCGTTGGTGCGCACCCGCTGCCGGATGAACTCGAACAGCCGCTTCCGTTCCGTACGGTACGTCTGTTCCGCCGCCGCCTGTGCGGATGGGGACCGTTCTATTGCGATCGCAGTGACCACCGGTGGTTCCGTATTGTTGTCAGATCTGTTCACACTAAAAGACGATGGTCCCGGGCCGATATTGTAGGGAATGGGAGGAAAAATGCCGTGATGGTCATGGCACAATAATAGACAAAACGCAGGAGAGAGGACAGGGGTTCCGCCCGGTCATATTGTTCATGGGGAGGAAAAAAGCTACCTTTCCTCTGCCAATGACCACAATGAACGGGAAAACGCCACCATGTGCGGCCGCTATGTTCTGATCGACGGGAAGATCGTCTTCGCCGTCTCCGCCCAGCTGCAGACCTGGCGCAACGAGGGGAAGGAGTTCGACATCCTTCCGCGGTACGATGCGCGGCCCACCGACCTGATGCCCATCATCGCCCAGCGGAACAGCACCGCCCGGGTGGAGATGATGCGCTGGGGACTGGTGCCGCACTGGAGCAAGGACGGGAAGACCGAGTTCACCACCTTCAACGCGAAATCCGAGACGCTGCATACCAGCAAACTCTTCGCGCCGTATTTCAAAGCGGCGCGCTGTCTGGTGCCGGCGGAAGGGTTCTTCGAATGGAAGAAGTATGAAACGGAGACCATCGTCCGCGGCAAACCGAAGGTGGTCGAACAGAAACAGAAGATGTTCATCCGGATGAAGGATGGCGCGCCGTTCATGATGGCGGGACTCTTCTCCGTCTGGAAGAACGACGCCGGCGAGGAATTCCCCACCTACACCATCATCACTACCGAACCGAACGAACTGATGGCCGGCATCCATACCCGCATGCCGGTGATCCTGCCTCCGTCGCAGTACGATGTTTGGATCGACCGCTCCATGAACGATCTGGATTTCCTCCGCACCCTGCTCGTGCCGTACCCGGCGGACCGTATGACCGCCTTCCCCGTGAAGAACAAGAGCGAGGAATCCCCCTCCGCCGTCGAACGGATCGAGTTCGAAGTCCCGCCCGCTCCCGCCCTGATGAAGGCCGCCGCGCCGATCACCACGCCGAAGAAAAAACATTGACGATCGAGGTGTGAATCTTGCATGAACACCCAGCAGCCCATAGATTAATCTATGGGCTGCTGGGTGTTAGGCTGACGGGTATCGGTCGGTCGCAACGTTCAAATTCGATCACTATGTCTCATTCACTGCTTCACGTATGGATCCATTTGATCTTCCATACCAAATATAACCGACTGTTGATCACTGATGGTGTCGAACCTCTGTTATATGAACATCTCCGGATGAATATCGAGGAACGGATGGGATGCGGACTCGTTGCGATCGGAGGGATGCCGGACCATATCCATCTGCTCATCAGGCTGGACCGACACCATTCGATCAAGGATCTGGTGCGGAAGATCAAAGGAGAATCATCGCATTGGATGAACGAGCAACGTCTGACGGATGAGACATTCCAATGGCAGATCGGCTACGGTGTGTATTCGGTGAGCGAGTCATTGCTTGGTATTATATCGCGGTATATCGGAAGGCAGAAGATCCATCATCGGGAGAGATCGGTCGATGCGGACATGGAGTACCCAATAAACAACAATGTTCGTAAGCCCCTAGATTAATCTATGGGCTTACGAACATGCGTATTGGCGAATGAGCGAAAATGTCGTTCGGCGCTCCCTACAACCTCACCCCCAGCACCAGCCGCCAGCGGTACGCGAACTCCTCGTCCTGAGGACGCGCCGGATCCTTTATATAGAGCGGGAAGAAGAGTCCGATGCCGAGCGGACCTACCGACACGCCCGGCGCGCCGATCGTCCCCATGTTCATCTGCAGACCGATCCCGGCATCATAGGCGAACTGCTTGAACCGCGTCTGGGAGGAATCCCACACCGTGCCGGCGTCGGCGAAGAGGACGAACGGACCGGAGGTGACGGCAAGGTTCAGCGCTGCGACGTTCAGCGCAATGGTATCACGGTCCAGGAAAAGATTCCCGCCGCCCGGCGCGGCAAGATTGTCGCGCGTGGAGAGTCCGACCACCGGTGTGCGGTGCACGGAGGAATGGAACCGTTCCACGCCGGTGGCCCGCGTCAGGGAATGGGCCGTCTGCACCGGCACCGTACCGGCCGAACTGCCGCCGAAGAATCGCCAGGTCAGTCCGAGCCCGAACAGGCGGTGCTCCAGTTTCGATTCCGCGGTCAGTTTCGAATAACTGAAGGCGGAATTCGGCGTGCCGAACTCATCATCCAGCCGCAGGAAGAATTTTCCCCACGTGAATGTCTCGGAGTATTTCAGGCTGATGAACCCGGCATCGTACAGACCGGTCATATCCCACTCCGCCGGTCCGCTCAGATAGCGGTCATCATTCACGCGCAGCGAGAGGATGCTGGTGTTGATGGTGAAGAGGCGGCGGTAGCTCCGCGCATTGCTCTTCCGTGCTTCGAAGGTCTTCTCGATGGTCCACTGCCAGCCGGTGAAACCGTCCAGCCGGAACAGACGGATATCGGTGGTGAGCTTCGGGTCCCAGACGCGCAGGGGAGTGGAGTAGCTCAGCTGCAGGTCCGGTACACCGCTGCGGGTCCCCTGATTCATCATCAGGACCGTGCGGTGGTCCGTTCCCATATAGCTGCCGGAGATGCTGGCGCCGAGCTCCACGCCGTCCCGCAGATTGAATCCGGCGGCAGGACCGGCATTGATGCGGTAAGCATCGAGCGGATAGAGGAGCGCGTTCGCGATGTTCAGTCCGTAGTCGAACTCCACGCGGGGCATCGACCAGGAGTTGTTCAGCCGGTTGACATCGGCGAGCTGCATCGCAGGATCGATCGTCACATCCTTCACGGCCGCGGGCAGAGAATCGACCGTGACCGTGCCGATCCGTCCTTTCGACCAGATGCTCACCGGGAAGCGGATATCCTTCACGCTCCCGTCCGCCAGCGTCAGTCTGAGAGTCGCCGGCATCACCGCCTGCTCACGGTTCTCCAGAGTGATCACGCTCCGCAGGCGTCCGTTCAGCTCCTCGTTCTTCACACCGCGCACCGCCATATCCAGTTTCCACGTCTGATCGAACCACTGGTTCCAGAACCAATCCAGATCGTATCCTGCGGCATCCTCCATCGTGTTGAAGAAATCGGCAGGATAGGGATGCTTCAGCAGCCAGCGGGAATAGTACGTGTTCATCCCTTGCGCGAACGCGTCGGGACCGATCACATCGCGGAGCATCACCAGCACCGTTCCCGGTTTCTGATAGGCCGCCGTTCCGAACTGGCTGCCGGGATAGGAGTACGGATGGGACATCACGGTCGTCTCATCCTCCTCGCGCGCCGAGAGCAGATAGAATCGCTGTTCGAACAGCCGCGCTTCGGAGGACGGGAGATTCATCCACGACAAGGCGCGGAGGAAATCCTTGTGGATCAATCCATCCTTGCCGTACCGGTCCTCGATCGCCGTTGCCGTGATGTATGTATTGAATCCTTCGTCCATGAATGGATAGTTCGTCTCGTTGTTCCCCACCATCATGGGATACCACTGATGTCCCAGCTCATGCGCGATCACGTAATAGAGTCCGTTCGTGATCGCTTCGCCGTCATCGGCGAAGATCATCATCGGATATTCCATCCCGCGGACGGGACCGGAGACGACCGTGGCCTGGGGATAGATGTACCGGCCGAAGTGGGCGGAGAAATGTTCGATCGCGTGCCGGGCCATCATCGCTCCCTCGTCCCAGTTGGAAGCATCACCGACCAGGGGCCAGAGCGATGTACGGTACAGGTCCGGATGATAGAACGCATGGATACGCACGCCATCCCTGGTCATGGTGCCGTCCCACACATAGTTCGGCGAAGCGGCCCAGGCGAAGTCGCGTACGTTCTGTGCGGTGAACTTCCAGGTGAGCGAATCGCTGCTGATCATTCGCGCGGTGGAGTCGACCTCCTCCGGCAGCACGATCCTCGTGACGGAATCGGCGGAGAGGGCGTTGAACCGTGACAGTTGCGCTGCGGTCAGCACCTCGGCGGGATTCATCAGCGTGCCGGTCGATGCAATGATGAAATTCCTCGGCACGGTCAGTTCCGCGCTCCAGTTGCCGTACTCATTGTAGAATTCCGAGATGCCGAGGTACTGCGTCCGGTCCCATCCGCGCACATCATCGTACACCGCGATCTGCGGATACCATTGACACATGCCGAAATCGTT
>JABWAK010000272.1 GCA_013361065.1 Bacteroidota bacterium | reverse complement strand
GACAGTGATCTCGAAGGAATCCTTGTACTGCAGCGGTATATCCTGCAGGTGTTTCTCTTCCAGTGTGACGAGCGAAACATGCCGGAGGATGGCATGGGTGGTCACTTCGCCGGAGATCGTCTCGTCCGTCGGATTATAAAGCCGGAGGATATAGCAGTCCTCTTCGCCGGCCTCATCCTTCTTGAAAGCGCTGAAGACGAGCTGCGGCGGATCGATCCGGAGCAGGGATTTGGTGCCGGGGAGTGTTCCGTTCGTTCTTCCCGTCTGCACGAGGCGGACCGGGACGTTGTAGTTCAACGCTTCATGGTAGACGTTCCCTTTGTTCCAGTCATGCCGGTGGGGATAGAATGACAGCTCGAAGGTCTGATCGCCGAGGCACTGCGCGCCCTTCTGGAACGTGTAGTCCTGCCGTGAACTGGGAGCGATGATGTACTCGAACGCGCGGAACAAGGTGACCGCAAGGGTCCGTTTCCGGTCCGGCAGCACTTCGTATTCCTTCAGTCCGTTCACCAGCACCGCCGCGCCCTTGTCGCCGTCCGACAGATCGACGAAGTGGTGCATCGGGAAATCGTACATCGGCTGTTCGATCCATTGTTTCGTGTTCGGACGTTCCAGCGAACGGCGGACAACGTCGAACTGGCCTTCGCCGCAGGAATGGGTCGCTTCCAGTCCGGTGGGGAAGTGGATGCGCAGGCGGTGGCTCTCGGCGGCGTTGTGGACGCGGATGGAGAAGTCGAGCCGTTCGGCATCCTTGCGCAGTGTGACGAAGCAACTGATGGTGACGCTGCCGGTCTGTTTCTTACCGGTCTTCCGTTCCTTCAGGTCCGCCGGGAGCGTCATGCGGTGGTCGATGCGGACGGTCGCGCTCAGGTGGCCGTTCTCGGTGACGGTGATGACCGGTTTAGTGCCGGCGGTGGAGACGAACGGCTTCACTGCTTCGTGTACCCACGCATGACCGGCCTCTCCTTCGGAGTGGAAGGAAGCGAGGTTCAGATACTCCGTGCCGCTCGCTTCGTGGCTGATGTTGAGTGTGCCGTCGTGGTTCACGCGGACGGAGAGGATGCCGTTGTCCATCACCGTGAAACCACGCTTGGTGCTGATGAGCGACGCATTCCGTTCTTCGCGGGGAGCGATGGGATGCACTTTGAACGCGGTCAGGCTGAACGGACGCAGCGTGCCGAGCTGCACATAGGCGGTATAGCGGTGCATGTCGAAGTACATCGGCCGGTCG
Source organism: Bacteroidota bacterium (assembly GCA_013361065.1). Lineage (GTDB taxonomy): Bacteria > Bacteroidota > Ignavibacteria > UBA10030 > UBA8401 > UBA8401. The sequence goes on along the minus strand of JABWAK010000272.1, from coordinate 961 downwards.
ATCATCTGTTCCAGCACCGGCTGCACCGGGTGATGATGGCGGAGCTGAACCGGCATCACATTGCCGTCCTTGTCCACCACCTCGAATCCGCCGGCATCGAACTCTTTCGGGATATCGATGACCGCCTCCACGACCTCCTCGCGGGTGTGGTTGTTCGCGTTGACAGCCACCAGGAAGAGCTCCTTATTGGCCGATTCCGGTGTCGACGAGAATGCGGACATGTCGATGTTCCGGACAAGATGCTTCACGGAGGCGTCGAACACCCCTTTGGAGATCTCGATGGACTGCTTGTACCGGTGCATCATATCGTCATGGATCTCGTCCAGACTGCAGCCGCCGATGGAATCATGGGCGGAGTTCTGCAGGAGCAGTTCCCACGCCATATCAAGGTACCGGTCGTTGATGTCCCGGCCGGCAAGACCGGAGAACATGCAGAACGGTTCAGCATACCACTGCACCCAGCGTTCCGCTTCGAAGTTCCTTTGTTTCAGGAACATCCGGGCGGAGGTGGTGTACCCGTACAGGTTACCGCTGCGGCGGTCGTACTGTGCGCTGCGGCGCTCGCCGGTGACGAGCTTGAGCGCATCACGATCCGCATCTGCGAGCAGTGAAGCGGCATAGTCGCTCAGCGTGCTGTGGACCACGTTCAGATCGGGGAATTTGGCGCGGATGTCGCGCAGCAGCTGCGGCGTCTTCGCATTCGGTCCGCTCGAATCATGCCCCTCCATCCAGATGACGTGCGGTGTGGTGAAATCGTCCGCCTGATCCTGGATGATCGCCTTCACCTGTTTCTCGATCCTGCCGGGATGGTAGCCGTCCAGGGGACGGATGATGAAATAATCCTCGTCCCGCTGCTGCTGGTCCGCGAAATGGAACGGCACGCCTCCGTTGGACCACTTGTACTCCACATCGCCGAATCCTTCATTGTGGATCACCGGCCGGTAGAGATAGAAATAGAAAT
>JABWAK010000106.1 GCA_013361065.1 Bacteroidota bacterium | reverse complement strand
CCTTGAGTCCGGTTTCCTGACACAGATCGTAGCCGTGCCGCCACGCCGCCGGGTCCTCGGCCAGCGCAAGAATCACGGAAATGGCCTGCTCCGATGGCAGGCGGTTACGCTTCATGCTCTTAACTCTATCTAGATAGCGATAACGTGTCAAGACCTCAATTGGAATCTGTCCACGAGGAGCCTCAGGGCCACCTCTCGAGCACCCGGCGCTTCCCCATCGCATCGACATCGATCGGCAGTTTCCCGGCCGATTGTGTGGCGTCGGTATGGAACAGGACGCCTCGCTCTTTACAGACGGCCCCGATCTCCGCCGTTGGTTGGACTGTTCCGATCTCATTGTTGGCGGTCATCACCGAGACCAGGATGGTCCGGTCCGTGATCGCCGACCGCACATCCTCGGCGCGTACCATTCCGAACCGGTCGACCGGAAGAATGGTGACCTCGAATCCTTCTGCCTGCAGCATCCTGCACGAAGCGAGGATGCACTGATGTTCCGTTGCTGCCGTGATGATGTGATTCCCTTTGGAACGGTACAGCTCCGCAACACCCTTCACTGCGAGATTGTTCGACTCCGTCGCACTGGAGGTGAAGATGACCTCCTTCGGCTGTGCACGCAGCAGTTCTGCCACATGCTTCCGCGCCTGCTCCACCGCTTCCTTCGCGATCCACCCGAACCGGTGCTGCACGCTTGCAGCATTCCCGAAATGTCCGTTGAAGAACGGCAGCATCGCTTCCAGAGCCCGCGGATCGACCGGGGTGGTGGCATGATTGTCCATATACACCGGCGCGCGCTGCATCCTCTAAACGATCTCTGATACCTTCATGGAATTGAACACATGTTCCAGGTTATGTTGGATCTTCCCGAGCGGGTTCTTGATGGTGCAGGCATGGAAGATGGAACAGTTCTGCGGTTCCTCGGCGAAGCATTGCGCGATGCCGACCTGCGTCCCTTCGATCACGGCGATCACATCCATCACGGAGATCTCCTCCGCACGCCGGGCAAGTGTATATCCCCCCATCGCTCCCTGATGCGATGTGATCAGCTTCCCTTTGGTCAGCCGCTGCATCACCTTGGCGAGCACGTCGGACGGGATCGCATACTTCTCCGAGATCTCCTTGACGGTGGAGATCTGGTTGTTCAGCGATGCGATGTGCCGGACCGCGATCAGACCATATTCGACTTTTTTCGAGAGCTTGAGCATGTGTAAATACGACTTGCGTAGTCCTATTTCATTCCAAAAAAATAGAAGAACCCGGGATAATTAACAATGTTGCGAACGCCATTGTTCCATCCATCTTTCTTCCTGCACTAATATACCGTAATTCATTGGATAATTCAATATTCCGGGACCCATATTTTCCTTAGAAACTTGGCGCAGAAATTGCGATATTTTAAGCGTTCTGTAGTCCATTGTTCTATTATAGAGTTATGACGCATAGACAAAGAGCTCCTATGACAACCAATCAATTCTCTGAGATCCTGGGTGACATCCAACTGTCCAAAAAAGACTCCGACGGGTTCCATTCCATCGCCGTGGTCGGCCTCGGCGTAATGGGCCAGGGGATCGCCCAGTCCATATCCACCGCCGGCATCGAAGTGATCGCCGTCGAAAAGTCCGAAAAGCGGCTCCACCATCAGCTGAAGTCGATGGAAGAATCGCTGGACAATGACATCCACCGCTGGACGATGACCAAGAGCGAGAAGCGCGCCATCCTCTCCCGCATCAAAGGGACCACGGACCTGGCAAGTGTCGCCTCCATCCCGATCATCATCGAAGCGGTGGATGAGAACTTCGAGCTGAAGCGGAAACTGTTCCATGAACTGGACCAGCTCTGCACGCCCGAGACCATCCTGGTCTCCAATACCTCCACGCTGAACCTCTCCAAGCTGGCCGCCTCCACGAAACGGGCGGACAAGGTGATCGGCATGCACTTTCTGAATCCGGTGCCGAAGGTGCCGCTGGTGGAACTGGTGCGCGGGATGAAGACGTCCGATGAGACGTTCACCGCCATCCGGAAGCTGGCACAGCGGCTCGGCAAGACGCCGATCGAAGTGTTCGAATATCCGGGATTCGTCACCACGCGCATCATCATCCCGCTGCTCAACGAAGCGATGTACATCCTGATGGAAGGGGTCGCCTCGGCGGAGAGCATCGATACCGCGATGCGGCTCGGATACGAGTTCCGGTACGGTCCGCTCGAACTGGCGGACATGATGGGACTGGATGAAGTGCTGGCATGGATGGATTCACTCTTCCACGAACTGGGCGAGGCGAAGTATCGTCCCTGTCCCCTGCTGCGCCAGATGGTGCGCAAAGGGAAGCTCGGCAAGAAGATGGGTGAAGGTTTCTTCAAATATGATGACCATGGAAAGAAAATATGAATATCCTCGTTCTGAACTGCGGAAGTTCCTCCGTTAAATATCAACTGATCGATGTCGACAAAAGAGCGTTCCTTGCCAAGGGGAGCGTGGAGCGTGTGGGGATGAGCGGCGCCGTGCTGACCAACCTGCGGGCGGACGGCGATGAGATCAAGATCTCCGGCGACATCCTGGACCATACGATGGCGATCGAGTACATCCTGGCGGTACTGCTCAGCAAGAACCACGGCGTCATCACGACCAAGGATGAGATCCATGCGGTCGGGCACCGGGTGGTGCACGGCGGCGAGACCTTCACCGGGTCGGTGATGATCGATGACGCGGTGATCAAAGGGATCCGCGACAACTTCGAGATCGCACCGCTGCACAATCCCCACAACCTGCGCGGTATCACCGCGTGCCAGACGCATCTGCCGAACATCCCGCAGGCCGGTGTGTTCGACACGGCGTTCCACCATGAGATCCCGCCGCATGCGTACATCTACGGCATCCCGTACTCCCTCTACACGCAGTACAAGATCCGCCGGTACGGCTTCCACGGCACGAGCCACGCGTTCGTGGCCCAGCGCGCCGCGGAACTGATGAAGAAGGACCTCAAGAAACTGAAGGTCATCACCTGTCACCTTGGCAATGGCTGCAGCATGGCCGCCATCGACAAAGGGGTCTCCATCGACACCTCCATGGGCTTCACACCGCTCGAAGGGCTGCTGATGGGGACGCGCTCCGGCGACATCGACACCTCCGTGATCCTCTATGTGATGGCGAAGGAAGGATTGAACTATTCCGAAGCGAACACACTGCTGAACAAGCACAGCGGTCTGCAGGGGATCTCGGGTGTGAGCAGCGATATGCGCGAGATCATCACCGAGATGAACAGCGGCAACAAGAAAGCGAAGCTGGCCTTCGATGTGTTCTGCTATCGGGTGAAGAAGTACATCGGTTCGTATGTGGCAGCGCTGGGCGGTCTCGATGCACTGGTCTTCACCGGCGGTATCGGCGAGAACGCACCGGATGTGCGGAAAGCGATCTGCGAGAACCTGGAATGCTTCGGCATCGAGCTGGACAAGCAGGCGAACAGTTCCAAGGAGAAGGAGAAGGCGATCACCAGCGGCAAAGGTTCCGCCACGGTGTTCGTCATCCCGACGAACGAGGAACTGATGATCGCGATGGAGACGAAAGATGTGGTGAAAGGGTCGAAGAAGAAGTAGAACCCTGCAACACTATCAATAAAAAAAAGGCGATGGTCACCATCGCCTTTTTTATTCCCCCTCTGGTTCGATTCCGAAGATGCGTATGACCGTCCGGTCACGGCAGATTCCTCAGGATCAGGCGCACAGCGCCGAGCACCATCACCGTCAGCAGTCCCCGGATGATCCACTGCCCTTTGATCCGGTGCGAAAGCACACCGCCGAGCTGCGCCCCGATGACCGCCCCTACGCCCAGGGTCGGCAGGAAACTCCATTCCACCTCCCCAATGGAGGCATGGCTTGCTGCTGCGAATGTCGCTGAGATGGCCAGGATGAAATGGGAGGTCGGGATCGCAATGAACGGCGGGAACGAGAAGAGATAGATCATCGCCGGGACGTGGATCACTCCTCCGCCGATACCGGCCATACTGGCGACGAATCCGACGAAGAAGCTGATGAGCAGACCGAGCGGCCTGTTGTAGTCCGGCCGCTGGAACGTGCGGAGATCGATCTCCGTTGCCGGACTCTGTTTCCGGACGGCGATATAGACCGCCGTAGCGATCATGAAGATGCTGAAGCCGATATCGAAGTACATCCGCGAGACCTGCTGCAGCAGGTAGGCACCGAAGAAGGAACCGGGCAGTGTAGCGGCGGCAAAGAAAAGGCCGGTCCGGTAATCGATCCTCTGCTGACGGATGTAGGCGACGGTACCGGAGAGAGCGTTCAGTGCGACGATCGCCATCGACGTCCCCACCGCATGCTGCGGGGAGAACTGATAGAGGATCGTCAGGAGCGGAACGATGACGAAACCACCGCCGACTCCGATGATGGTGCCGAAACAACCAACGAGGGTCCCGGTCAACAGCAGCAGCAACGATTCCGTCATCGCCACACCACCGTTCTGCGTCCGCCCCGTTCCAGCGCTGAACCGCCCCGTGTCGCATCGGTCAGCTGCCGTTCCACTCCCTCGGTTGCCGACGGGAGCAGATGCAGGGTGATGACCGTGGAGCTGTCCGTATACTCTGTGGAACCGATAGTGAGCTGCTGATGGGTGATGATGTTCATGACGGGATTGGTCAGATCGTAGGGAAAGGTGATGCGGAGTTCCTGCACGACCGCTTTGGTGATGAACCGGGCGGCGGTCAGGACCTGGACGGCGGCATCGAAGTACGCACGCCCCAATCCTCCCACGCCGAGTTTCGTTCCGCCGTAGTACCGCGTCACCACCAGGAGGACATCGGCCAGACCCTGCGCTTCGACGGCGGAGTGGATCTTCACACCGGCGGTCCCGGACGGTTCACCGTCATCGGAGTACCGGACGGTCCACTGTTCCCCGCCGATCACATAAGCGAAACAGTGGTGGGTAGCATCGAAGTAGCGCTTCCGCACCGATTCCAGCAGTTCCTTCGCCGATGATTCATCCGCCGCCGGCATCGCATCGGCGATGAACCGCGAACCTTCGATCTTGATCTGCGCCGATGCAGGAACGGCGAGGGAGCGGTACAGTTCCGGCATTACTTGATCGTCACGGATGTGGTCAGCCGGAGTTCCATCCTGTCTGCGATCGCGGGGGCCGTCGCCTTCGCCATATTCATCACGTACACGACATTCGGCATCAGATGCACCTCCGCTGCAGGGAGATAATCCATCCCGGCGATCACATAGATCTCACGGTATACTCCGGCATCCTTGTTCAGGTCGTTATCCACCACATCCGCACGCAGCATCCCGCGCAGCGACCGCATCATCTCCATCCATCCGAACAGGGAAGCGCCGGCAGGTGCCTTCTCGGTCGTGCCGGTCACTTTCGTATCGATCCTGTAGAAGAGCTCCGCTCCGCCGCCGTACGATGCAGCCGTCATTCCGAAGAATGCTTTCCCGTTGATCGCTTTCTTCCCGTTGCCGAAGTTCTCATAATCGGCATAGACCTCCAGTATGGATGACGATCCGAACCAATTCCCGACAGCCAACGCCAGCTTCTTCAGTTTATCATTCTCAGCTGCTGTCCCGCTGCCATTATAGACTGCCAGTCGGGCATAGGATGAGCCGGGTGCATCGGTACGGGCAGTGACGGTCAGTCCCATATCGAATTCCTGATTCACATTCAGCCGCTCCAGGACCGGTTTGCCGAGCGCGCGGTATCCTTGCCAGAAGCGCTCCGGGGTCTCCGAGGCGAGCGTCTGGCTCAGTCCGATGCGCAGGTCGACCAACGGTGCCAGATTGCGGATGTCGACATATCCCTGCTGCAGGGCGTTGGCAGCGCCATCGTACATCACTGCCGCTGTAACATCACCCGAGAAGGAATGCCGGTACCCGAACGCGGCACGGTCTATTTGGCTGGCGAATGCGCCGCTGATCCCTTTGGAGGGATTACCGGTCTGCGGTTCCTGCAGCACGTACCGCAGATCATTATGAAGTGTTGCCATGAAAGTCCCGGCGGCCGGAGCAGCAGCGGTTGCGGCGGTACTCTTCGGTTTGGTCTGCTTGACCGGTGCTTTTTGGGGATAACAGAGGACCGTGAGAATAAATAAGGAAAGGATCAGGGAACTTTTCTTCATGACGGGACCTTTCGTATAGGTGGGGACTGAAAAAAGTAATCTTTTTTCCTTCCCCAAGCAACTGCATAATGGTTTGGTTCTTGGGACGAATAGTGGTAAGTTTATCGGTGATTTGGGACAATACTTCTGCTCTCAATACGTCCACTGCAAAGCACTACGATCAAGGACGGAAATAGGATGAAGTCGTGGAGTAGATGAGTAGTTGAGTATATGAGACACTGCGCAAGATGAGACACGATGTCAACGAATGAGCATCTCATTAGGGGATGGCACGGAATTGTTTAGTTGACGCTATTAACGCCAAATGTATTTTGTAACAAGGTTTCTACATTGAATTGAAGGCAGAATCATGAAGATCGGCATCACCTGTTATCCCACGTACGGCGGCAGTGGCGTGCTGGCGACAGAACTCGGCAAGGCGCTCGCCAAACGGGGTCATCAGATCCATTTTATCAGTTACGCCATGCCGCTCCGGCTGAACGGCGGATACGACAACAACATCTTCTACCATGAGGTCGAGATGGCCTCCTACCCTGTCTTCGAGTTCCCGCTCTATACCCCGGCGCTTGCGAGCAAGATGGTAGAGGTGGCGACATTCGAAGGACTGGACCTGCTGCATGTCCACTATGCCATCCCCCACGCCACCAGCGCATATCTCGCCAAGAAGATGATCCCGAACGATAACTTCCGTGTGACAACAACACTGCACGGAACGGATATCACGCTTGTGGGACTCGAACCGAGTTTCCTGCCGGTGATGAAGTTCAGCATTGAGAAGAGCGACGGCGTGACAGCGGTCTCCCGCTATCTGCGCGAAAAGACGCTGACGAACTACAACATCAACAAGGAGATCGATGTCATCCCGAACTTCGTCGACCTGGAGGAATACCGCCATGTGGATGACTCCTGCGTGCGGCAGAAGTTCCAGCTGCAGGACCGGCGGATCCTGGTGCATGTCTCCAACTTCCGTCAGGTGAAGCGGGTGCAGGATGTGATCCGTACTTTCGACATCGTCCGGAAGAAGATGCCGGCCGTCTTGATCCTGGTCGGCGACGGTCCGGACCGGTCCAACTGCGAGATGCTCGTGCGCGAACTGGGACTGCAGAACGACGTGAAGTTCCTCGGCAAGCAGCTCGAACTGACCGAGATCCTCTCCGCCGCGGACCTGTTCCTGATGCCGAGTCAGCAGGAGAGCTTCGGACTCTCAGCGCTGGAAGCGATGGCCTGCGAGGTCCCGGTGATCTCCTCCAGCGTCGGCGGACTGCCGGAACTGGTGGTGCACAATCAGACCGGCTACATTGCGGAGATCGGCGATGTGGAACGGATGGGGAAATACGCCATAGAACTGCTGACGAACGAACAGAAGCGGTCGATGTTCGCAAAGGAGGGGCGGAAACGGGCTGAGGAACTGTTCAGTCTCGAGAAGATCGTGACCGAATATGAGCGTCATTATGACAAGGTAATGAACGCGCCGAAGGTAGAGTAAGATGAGTGGAATTGATTCATTGAATCATTGAGTCATTGATTCAATACGCAAGGGAAAGCAGAGTATATAAGGCGTTACGTCAGTTATCAGAAATCAGAGGATAATTGACAGATTGTTAGACTAATAGATAAATAGACGTCATAGAAAAGCTCATTGAGTTTTGCGTTGTGTGTTTTATTCTGAATTGTGAATTCTGAATTCTACATTTGATTTGTTAATTGTTCATTGTTTATTGTTTTTACGGTTGTCCCGATCACAAGACCTGCGCTGATGAGCACGAGGTTCTTGATGATGTATTGTCCTTCCAGTGTGGGAGCATACGGTATCTGCGTAAAGACCTCATGCGGGAACAGGAAGACCGGCGTTACCGTTCCGAGCATCTGAGCGAAGAGCAGAAAGAGCACCGTCCGCAGGAACACCCCGAAGATCAGCCCCGCCCCGATCACACATTCCAGCAGCGCCAGCAAAATAATTGAAACGTCCGGACCGACAAGACCGAATGACAGGATGTCGATGGTCCGCGTGGCAAGTCCCTGTGCCGGACTCAACCCAGGGAAGAATTTCAAAAAGCCGAACCAGAAGAAGATGATACCGAGACTGATACGGAGCAGCCGGATGCCGTGCCTGCCCATCCATGCGGTGACGCGGGAGTCGATGTGAGAGAAAAGAGCGTATAAGGAAGTCATAGGAGTGGGAGAAGATGGGGAAAAAGTGAAAAGTCAAAAGTTAACAGTGGTAACGGTGGAGCGATACTAATTTTCAGGGGATCGGTTTGGATTCCTGATCCCAGAACCGGACCCAGTTCGTTTGCGGAAGGACGAGCGGCACCGCGAACATTCGTCCGCCGAAACCGAGATAGCGGAAGACCATGGCGGTCGTGCCGGTCACCGAGGTTTCCTCGAAATTCTTCTCGAATACTATGATGACGGTCTCGTTGGCCGTCGTACCGATGAACCGGTCGGTGAGCAGACCTCCCTTCACCTGCTTCACTTTCTCTTCAGCGGTCCGCTGGTCGCTCAGCGATGCGGAATCGCTCTTCATCAGCATCCGCAGTTCCTCCACTTCCTGCATCGTCGCCGTCACCGTGTCCAGCAATCGGTTGCGGACCGACTGAGCGATGAATGATTCACGCCACACCCGCAACTGCTCCCGGACCGATGCGGTCTGATGCATTCCTGTTCGGTATGCCGCACGGGTGAGATATTCCTGGTCGATCAGGTCGCGCAGACGCTGCTCCACATCGGCACGGAGCCGTGCCACGGTCGGCCGGAGCACCGCAAGATTCGTCACCGCCACTTTGCGGAACGCCTGCTCGGCGGTCCAGACGGTATGCGGGAATGTGATCAGCGGCAGGCGGAGTGAATCACCCATCCGGGCACGGAGCGAATCGACCCTGCCGTGATCGATGAAGTACATCCCGGTATCACCCGGCATCGATGCCTCATGGACCGCCATCTGCCACAGATGCACCAGGGCACCTTTCAGCAGCCGGGCATTCATCTCCGTCCGCGTCCCTTTCAGTTCCTCCTTCATCACTGCTGCCATGCGGACCAGTTCCTTCCGTTTCCGCAGCACCGCATCGACCTTCTCCATCGCCCCTTTCCGCTCCTTCTCGCCGGCCAGGACGGTGACGGTCTTCCCCATCAGCTTCACGATGTACCATCCGTCATCCAGCTGCACCGGCGCCGAGGTCTCATTCAGTTTCAATCCGTAGATCACCCGCTCCATCCGCTCATCCACATCCCCCCACCGTGCGATGGCCGAATCGGGTCCGGCGAACTCATCCCGCGATGCATCATCGAAGGAGAATGTCTCGAGCGGTTTCCCTTTCCGCAGCTGCGACATCAGGAAATCGGCCCCTTCCTTCGTCTTCGCATACAGGAAATACACTTTCAGATCATTGAGCGACCGTTTCAATCCCTGCTGCCGCTCCTGTTCGGTGATGGTCACCTTCTCCGTCACTTCGCGCCGGTAGAACTCGTCCCGTGCGAGCATCTGCTCGATCTCGGTCATCCCGCGCAGCACGAGGGAATCGTTCTCCCAGCCATTCTCGCGCGCTTTCAGCACGAGCAGCTTCTCTGCGATCATGGAAAGGAGGAATTCCGCTTTCCCGGATTCGATATCCTTCGCGCGTCGGTTGAGTGCCGGCGTCATCTCGTAGCGGTTCACGAACTCCTCGCGCGTGATGGTAATGGGACCGACCGTCACGAGCGGAACATCACCCTTCTGCTGCGGATAGAGCGGCAGGACGAGCAGGACGAACAGAGCGATCCGGAGCGAACGATTCATCGGATGCCTCCGGTGCGGAGCAGATGGATGAAGAGAGGGAACCCGAAGAAGAAGGCGTGTCCGAGCATCGGTGCGATGAGACTGTTGGTGCGCCAGTAGACCATCCCGCAGAAGAGACCGAGGGCGAAGAGCGGCAGGACCGCACCTTCCATCCCCGCCAGTGAGGATGCGGTGGCACCGGCGGCGAACATCGCGGCGGAGACGATCACCACTGCCGGGATACCGGCGAGACGGAACGAATCCCCCCACTGCTTGAGCAGCACCGTCTGAGCGAAACTGAAGAAGAGGATCTGGTTCGCTACCGGCGAGGACATCCAATAGACGAGCATGGCGATGACCGACTCTGCGGAACCGGCCGGTAGGAACACGGCGGTGGAGGGATAGAGCGGAAGGCCGGTGAGCCACGCCGCTGCGGTGAAGAGGATCACCGTCCCGTAGAGCCACGCGAGCCATTGCAGCGAGAGTTTCAGATTCTGCGAGTTGATGCCGTAGCTCCAGAGATGACCCCGGGAAAGGAAGATCACCGCCAGGAACGCGGAGCCGAACTGCCAGAAGTGAAGTTCATACAGCCGGAAGTGGAGCGACTGTTCCAGCGCAACGGCACGGGAGATCACGGTAAGCGGCGAGAACCAGAGGACGAGTGCGGCGAAGAGCGCCACTCCGGCGGCGGCGAGGACTTTCTGCAGCACGGATGTCGTGGTCGCCCCGGCCATCAGTTCCCCAGCACGCGCAATCGTGCGAACTTCACCATAAGATTCTTCGGTCCCACACTCTGGAAATAAACGACCGCCTTCGCCCCGTCCCCCCTGCCGCTCAGATTGGTCACCTTCCCTCGTCCGAACACTTCATGCTCCACATAAACGCCGACCTTTAGCCGGATCTCGTCCTGCGATTCGTTCTCGTAATCCGGTTCATCGTCCGGAGTGAAGGCATCCTGCTTCGGCGGCGCCTTCTTCTGGATGGAATTCAAATACCGCTCGCGGGACTGCTGCAAGGAGGAGACGACGTTCGCAGTGTAGGCAGGACGACGCGCAGTCTCGCGTTCCAGTAAGGAATCGGCGATCTCCGACACGAAGCGCGACACAACCGGATAGGTGACATCGCCGAACCGGTACCGGATGCGTGCGGAGGTGATATAGAGTTTCTTCATGGCGCGGGTGATCCCCACGTAACACAATCTGCGTTCTTCTTCCAGTTCGCCCGGATCGGGAGTCACCTGATAGAGCGGGAACAATCCTTCCTCCATCCCGGCGATGAAGACGACCGGGAATTCGAGTCCCTTCGCCGCATGGAGCGTCATCAGCGTCACGGCATTCTTCTCGTCCACCATGGAATCGACCGCCGAGACCAGCGCCACCTCTTCCAGGAAATTCTCCAGCGTCCCCTTCTCCTTGTTCTGGTCGACGAACTCGGAGATGGCGGAAAGGAGTTCCTGCACGTTCTCCCACCGACCGAGCGATTCAGGGGTCTGCTCATCCTTGAACAGGCGGAGGATGCCGAGGTCATCGACGAGGGCACGGGCGATCTCGCTGGCGGACATCTGGGAACTCAGTTCCCGGTATTTGGTGATGAGCGTGCCGAACGCCATCACGGAATTCTTCGCGCGGTCCGCCAGACCGGGGACCGGCCGCGGATCCCGTACCACATCGAACAGCGCCGCTCCGGTCGCACCGGCATGCATGGTGATCTTCTCCACTGTCGTATCGCCGATACCGCGCGCCGGGAAGTTGATCACGCGCAGCAGGCTCTCCTCATCCTTCGGATTGACGATCAGCCGGAGGTACGCGAGCACATCCTTGATCTCCTTGCGCTGATAGAACGCCACACCGCCGATGATCACATAGGGGATGCCGGAACGCCGCATAGCATCCTCGATGGAGCGGGACTGGGCGTTCGTACGATAGAGGACGGCGAAATGCTTCAGGTCGAGCTTCTCTTTGGTGATGTGCTCCTGGATCCGGTGGGAGATCTGGAGTCCTTCCGCCTTGTCGTCGTCCGCTTCGATCACAGTGATACGGTCGCCGGTCGGATTGTCGGTCCAGAGCGTCTTCTGGATCTGGTTCCGGTTGTTCTTGATGACGCAGTCAGCAGCCGCCAGGATGTTCTTGGTGGAACGGTAATTCTGTTCCAGCCGGAAGACCTTCGCTTCGGGATAGTCGCGTTCGAAGTCCAGGATGTTCTTGATGTCCGCCCCGCGGAACGCGTAGATACTCTGCGCATCGTCCCCCACCACGCATATGTTCTTGAACCGATTCGCGATCATGTTGATCAGCGTGTACTGAGCGCGGTTCGTATCCTGATACTCGTCCACCAGCAGGTAGCGGAAGCGGCGGTGATACTCTTCCAGCACCTCCGGGTGCCGCGTGAACAGCGTGAGATTGTGCAGCAGCAGATCGCCGAAATCGGTGGCGTTGAGCTCGGCGAGGCGCCTCTGATAGGCGGCGTAGAGCGCCGGCGCCT
>JABWAK010000105.1 GCA_013361065.1 Bacteroidota bacterium | reverse complement strand
GCCGGCGTCGCCCATGACTTCAACAACATGCTCACGGCGATCATTGGCTACGGCAACATGCTGTTGCGGGAAGTGGACCCGGAGCAGCCCCGCCTGCGCCTGGGGCTGGCCGAGATCGTCCGGGCCGGGGAGCGCTCCTCCGCCCTGGTCCGCCGTTTGCTGGCTTTCAGCCGCAACCAGATGGTGACGATGCAGGTGGTGGACCTCAATGCCGTCATCCGCGATGTGGTCGGCGTGCTCGATGCGATTGAAAAGAAGAAAGCCGCGTGATGTTCCGCACCACACCAGTGTAATCAATTATTAACAGAGAGAACAAAGGAGATACAACAATGTCAGTCGTCGCAGAATTGGTAGAAAAGATCGAAAAACTCACCCTCCTGGAAGCCGTGGAGCTCAAGAAGGCACTCGAAGAGAAGTTCGGCGTCTCCGCCGCTGCTCCGGTCATGATGGCCGCTGCTCCGGCAGCCGGTGCCGCACCCGCAGCCGAAGCACAGACCGAGTTCACGGTCGAGCTGACCGACGGCGGTGCCGCGAAGATCAACGTGATCAAAGTGGTCCGCGAAGCGACCGGTCTCGGCCTGAAGGAAGCGAAGGACCTGGTTGACGGCGCACCGAAGGTCGTCAAAGAAGGCCTCAACAAGGCAGATGCAGATGCGTTGAAGAAGAAGCTCGAAGAGGCCGGCGCAAAGGTTGCGCTGAAGTAAACCTTCTCGAACGGATTCACAACTCTGTAATGTCACATATCGCACATTCAAGAGATAACTGAACGACCACAAGCCGATAGTCACGGGGTGAAAACAACGGGACGTCGGCTTGTGGTTTCTTTTGTCTGCACTGTGCATCGGCGCTCCGAAACCCTCAAAACAGCCGAAAATCGAAGATTCATGACCTTCCATCGCTCTGCGTCGGCGGGTCGCCACCACTAACCAACATCATCATCAGGATCACGTCCTGAAGGAGTGATTGAGTTGAAGAGCCAATCCCGATTGCATCTCGATCAGAAGACCGGTCGTTATAGCTTTGCCAACATCAATGAAGTCGTCGAGTATCCCGATCTGCTCAATGTGCAGATAGAGTCCTTTGAACTGTTCCTGCAGGAGCGGATCGCCCCGTCCAAACGGAAGAACCGCGGCCTGCAGCAGGTGTTCCTCCAGAACTTCCCTATCACCGATACCCGCGAGAACTTCCTGCTGGAGTTCGTGGAGTACTATGTGGAGAAGGCGAAGTACACCGTGCGGGAATGCCAGGAACGCGGACTGACCTATGCTGTGCCGCTCAAAGCGAAACTGCGCCTCTCCCAGAAAGCGGAGAACGGCGAGGGATACACCGACACGATCGAGGATGTCGTCTACCTTGGCAATCTTCCGTACATGACCGACCGCGGCACGTTCATCATCAACGGTGCCGAACGCGTCATCGTCAGTCAGCTCCACCGTTCCCCGGGTGTCTTCTTCAGCGAATCCACCCATCCCAACGGCACGCCGATCTACTCCGCCCGCATCATCCCGTTCCGCGGTTCCTGGGTGGAGTTCGCGACCGATATCAACAACGTGATGTACGCGTACATCGACCGGAAGAAGAAGTTCCCGGTCACCACGCTGCTGCGCGCCCTCGGTTATTCCTCCGATGACGAGATCATGGAGCTCTTCAACCTGGTGGAAGAGGTGAAGGTCGCGGACATAGATCTGAAGGACTACCTCGGCCGCATCATCTGCGGTGATGTGGTGGACCGCAAGACCGGCGAGATCATCATCAACAAGGACACCCTCGTCACGGAAGAGACCGTGAAGAAGATCAAGAAGTCGGAGATCAAGAAGATCCGCTTCCTGAAATCCGAGGAACCGGGCAACCGCTCCGTCATCGCCAACACCATCATGAAGGATGCGGTGCACAGCGAGGAGGATGCGCTCGAGACCATCTACCGGCAGCTCCGCTCCGGCGATGCTCCGGACCTCGACACGGCGAAGAGCCTCATCGACAAGCTGTTCTTCAATCCCAAACGGTACGACCTCGGCGATGTGGGCCGTCACCGCATCAATGCGAAACTGAAACTCGAGATCGACGAGAACACCACCACCCTCACGAAGGATGATATCATCGCCATCATCCGCTACCTGCTCGATCTGAAGCAGGGCAAGACCGCGGTGGACGATATCGATCATCTCGGCAACCGCCGTATCCGTACGGTCGGCGAGCAGATCGCGGCCCAGTTCAACATCGGTCTGGCCCGCATGACGCGCACCATCCGCGAACGCCTCAACGTCCGCGACCAGGAGAAGATCGCCCCCGGCGACCTCGTGAATGCGCGCACCATCACCAGCGTCATCAACACGTTCTTCGGCACCAACCAGTTGTCGCAGTACATGGATCAGACTAATCCGCTCGCGGAGCTGACCAACAAGCGCCGCATGTCGGCCCTTGGACCGGGCGGTCTCACCCGCGAACGCGCCGGCTTCGAGGTCCGCGACGTGCACTACACCCATTACGGCCGTCTGTGCCCCATCGAGACGCCCGAAGGTCCGAACATCGGTCTGATCTCGTCCCTCTCCATGCACGCCAAAGTGAACGAGTACGGTTTCCTTGAGACGCCGTACCGCGTGGTGAAGAAGGGGAAAGTGACCGATGAGATCGAGTTCCTGAATGCGGAGAAGGAGGACGAGTTCACCATTGCGCAGGCGAACGCTCCGATCGATGAGAAAGGGAAGTTCCTCACCGAGAAGGTGCAGGGACGGAAGGCCGGCGATTTCGTCGTGCAGTCCCCTGATGAGATGCAGTACATGGACGTTGCGCCGACGCAGATCGTCAGCGCCGCCGCCGCGCTCATCCCGTTCCTCGAGCACGATGATGCGAACCGCGCGCTGATGGGTTCCAATATGCAGCGCCAAGCCGTTCCGCTGCTCCGTCCGCAGGCGCCGATCGTCGGCACCGGTCTCGAACAGAAGATCGCCCGCGACTCCCGCACCTGCGTCATCGCAGAACGTGCCGGCGTCGTTGAGAATGTCTCCGGCGAGAAGATCACCGTGCTGTACGATATCGACGAGGACAACGTCGAACAGCTGATCAGCTTCGAGGATAAACGCCGCGTGGAGTACCGTCTGGTGAAGTTCTTCCGGACGAACCAGGATACCGGTCTGAACCAGAAACCGATCGTCGTCCCCGGACAGCGCTTCAAGAAGGGCGATGTGCTTGCGGACGGCTGCGCGACCGATCAGGGCGAACTGGCCCTGGGCCGCAACCTGCTCGTGGCATTCATGCCGTGGCGCGGATACAACTTCGAGGACGCCATCATCATGAACGAACGCATCGTTGCCGAGGATGTCTTCACCTCCGTGCATATCGAGGAGTTCGAACTGCAGGTGCGCGATACGAAACGCGGTGAAGAGGAACTCACCCGCGAGATCCCGAACGTCAGTGAAGAGGCTACCAAGGACCTCGACGAGAACGGTATCATCCGCGTCGGTGCTGAGGTGAAGGAAGGTGATATCCTCATCGGCAAGATCACGCCGAAAGGGGAGACCGATCCGACCCCCGAAGAGAAGCTGCTCAAAGCGATCTTCGGCGACAAGGCCGGTGATGTGAAGGATGCCTCGCTGAAAGCGCCGCCGGGCATGAAGGGCATCGTCATCTCCACCAAACTCTTCAGCCGCAAGAAGAAGGATGCGGATACGAAGAAAGAGGACAAGAAACGTCTCGACCTGCTCGAGAAGATGCACAAGCAGAATGTCGACACCCACTACGAGAAGCTCGCCCGCAAACTCGGCCTGCTGCTCGATGGCGAGAAATCCGCCGGTGTCCGCAATCTGGACGGCGATATGATCTTCCGCAGCGGCACGCAGTTCAAGATGGAGACCTTCGTCGGTTACGATAAGCTGGACAAGCTCGATCCCAAGAACGACTGGGTGGATGAGAAGCGCAAGAACAACCTTATCGAGAAGATCTACCAGAACTACTTCGATACGCTGAACCATATCGAGGAAGCGTTCAAGCACGAGAAGAACAAGATCACCATCGGCGATGAACTGCCCCCGGGCATCGTGCAGCTTGCCAAGGTCTACGTGGCGAAGAAGCGCAAGCTCTCCGTCGGCGATAAGATGGCAGGCCGCCACGGTAACAAGGGTGTCGTTGCCGCCGTCGTGCCGGCTGAGGATATGCCGTTCCTTCCGGACGGTCGTTCGGTCGACATCGTGCTCAATCCGCTCGGAGTGCCGTCCCGTATGAACATCGGCCAGCTCTTCGAGACCGCACTCGGATGGGCCGGCAAAGCGCTCGGCATCAAGTATGCGACCCCCATCTTCGACGGCGCAAGCTGGGAGGATGTACAGGAGGAACTGAAGAAGGCCAACCTCAATCCGGATTCCCGCAGCACGCTGCTGGACGGCCGGACCGGAGAGACCTTCGATCAGCAGGTGACGGTCGGCCAGATCTACATGCTGAAGCTGTCACACTTGGTCGACGATAAGATCCATGCCCGGTCCATCGGACCGTACTCCCTCATCACGCAGCAGCCGCTGGGCGGTAAGGCCCAGTTCGGCGGTCAGCGCTTCGGTGAGATGGAAGTGTGGGCGCTCCAGGCGTACGGCGCTTCGCACGTCCTCCAGGAGATCCTCACGGTGAAATCGGACGACGTGATGGGCCGCGCAAAGGTGTACGAAGCGATCGTGAAGGGCGACAACCAGCCGGAAGCGAACATTCCGGAGTCCTTCAACGTGCTCGTGCGCGAACTGCAGGGGCTGGGTCTCGAAGTGAAAATTGACTAAGTAAATGGAGTGTCGGCCGGGATCTTCCGGCCGTCCACGAACATTAAATTGGAGAGTCGAATCTATGTTCCGCTCAAGTGAAAGCAAAGCGACAAAGTTGTTCTCGCGTATCAGCATCAGCCTTGCGTCCTCCGATGCCATCCTGACCCGCTCGTACGGTGAGGTGACCAAGCCGGAAACGATCAACTACCGGTCCTTCCGCCCGGAGCGTGACGGTCTGTTCTGCGAGCGCATCTTCGGACCGACCCGCGACTGGGAATGCTATTGCGGCAAGTACAAACGCATCCGGTACAAAGGCATCATCTGCGACCGGTGCGGTGTGGAGGTCACGCAGAAGAGCGTGCGCCGCGAGCGCATGGGTCACATCGCGCTGGCCGTGCCGATCGTGCACATCTGGTACTTCCGTTCGCTGCCGTCCAAGATCAGCTACATCCTCGGTATCAGCAACAAGGACCTCGAGAAGATCGTCTATTATGAATCCTATGTCGTGACCAACCCCGGCACCACCGGTCTGCAGCAGAAGGACCTCATCACCGAGGACCAGTATTTCGAGATCCTCTCGTCGCTCCCGGAGAAGAACCAGGATCTCGAGGATGACGATCCGAAGAAGTTCGTCGCCAAGATCGGCGGCGAGGCGATCAAGGACCTGCTGAAGAAGGTCGATGTGGAAGTGCTCTCCGCTGAACTCCGTGCGCAGCTCCGCGTCGAGACCTCCCAGCAGAAGAAGCAGGACCACCTGAAGCGTCTCCGTGTGATCGAGGCGTTCCGTGAACGTGAAGGCGGCCCGGCCAACAAGCCGGATTGGATGGTGCTCGATGTCATCCCGATCATCCCCCCGGAACTGCGTCCGCTCGTGCCGCTCGAAGGCGGACGGTTCGCGACCTCCGATCTGAACGATCTGTACCGCCGTGTGATCATCCGGAACAACCGGTTGAAACGGCTCATCGACATCAAGGCTCCCGAGGTCATCCTCCGGAACGAGAAACGCATGCTGCAGGAGGCGGTCGATTCGCTGTTCGACAACTCCCGCCGCAACAATGCCGTCCGGAGCGACAACAACCGCGCGTTGAAGTCCCTCTCGGACATGCTCAAAGGGAAACAGGGCCGCTTCCGTCAGAACCTCCTCGGCAAGCGCGTCGACTACTCCGGCCGTTCCGTGATCGTGGTGGGACCCGAGCTGCAGCTGCACCAGGCCGGTCTGCCGAAGGACATGGCGGTGGAACTCTTCAAGCCGTTCATCATCCGCAAGCTCATCGAACGCGGTTTCTCCAAGACCGTGAAGAGCGCCAAGAAGATGGTCGAGAAGAAAGGACCGGAGATCTGGGAGATCCTCGAGAACATCATCGACGGACACCCGATCCTGCTCAACCGCGCCCCTACGCTCCATCGTCTCGGTATCCAGGCATTCCAGCCGGTGCTCGTGGAAGGCAAGGCGCTCCGTATCCATCCGATGGTCTGTACCGCGTTCAACGCGGACTTCGATGGCGATCAGATGGCGGTGCATATCCCGCTGTCGTTCGATGCCCAGCTCGAAGCGCGGGTGCTGATGCTGTCCTCGCACAACATCCTTTCACCCGCCAGCGGCGCGCCGGTCATCACACCCACGCAGGACCAGGTGCTCGGCTGCTACTATCTGACCAAGTCCCGCACCGGTGCACGCGGTGAGAACACGGTGTTCTATTCCGACAAGGAAGTGATCATCGCATACAACGAACGGAAGCTCGACCTGCATGCGCGCATCAAGGTGCGCTACGGCAGCAAGCTGATCGATACGACCACGGGTCGCGTCATCTTCAATCAGATCGTCCCCGAGGAACTCGGCTTCATCAACGAGCTGCTCAGCAAGAAGCGTCTCGTGCAGATCATCGCGCAGGCGTTCCGCAAGAGCGGCAACCAGCGCACAGCGCGGTTCCTGGATGATATGAAGACGCTCGGCTTCACGTACGCGATGCGCGGCGGTCTCTCGGTGAACGTTGCCGACGTCGCCATCCCGAAGGAGAAGGAAGAGCTCATCACGAAGGCGCAGAAGGAGGTCGATTCCGTCGAGAAGCAGTATCAGAACGGTTTCATCACCAACGGCGAGCGCTACAACAAGGTCATCGACATCTGGACCCGCACCACGAGCCGCGTTGCGGAGCGTCTCTTCGATTCGCTGCAGAACTCGAAGGAAGGGTTCAACTCCATCTACATGATGATCGACTCCGGCGCGCGCGGTTCCAAGGAACAGGTGCGTCAGCTTGCCGGTATGCGCGGTCTCATGGCGAAACCGCAGAAGTCCCTCTCGGGTGCCACCGGGGAACTCATCGAGAACCCGATCATCGCGAACTTCCGTGAAGGTCTCTCCATCCTCGAGTACTTCATCTCCACGCACGGCGCGCGTAAAGGTCTTGCCGATACCGCTCTGAAGACGGCGGACGCAGGGTACCTCACCCGCCGTCTGGTGGACGTTGCGCAGGATGCCATCATCTCCGAAGTGGACTGCGGTACGTTCCGCGGTGTGCTCACCGGTGCGCTGAAGGAAGGCGAGGATGTGAAGGAGCCGTTGTCCGAGCGTATCGTCGGCCGTGTGGCCGTCCACGATGTCCGCGACCCGATGTCCGGCAAAGTGCTCGTGAAAGCAGGGGAGATCATCGAGGAGGATATCGCACAGACCATCTCCGAGACCGCCATCGAACAGGTCGAGATCCGTTCCGTGCTCACCTGCGAAGCGAAACGCGGCGTCTGCGCGAAGTGCTATGGACGCAACCTCACCACCGGCAACCTCGTCGAGGTCGGTGAGACCGTCGGCGTCATCGCCGCACAGTCCATCGGCGAACCCGGTACGCAGCTCACGCTCCGCACGTTCCATACGGGCGGTACGGCGAGCCTGATCGCGAACCAGTCGCACATCACCTCCAAGTTCGACGGGTATGTGAAGTACGACAGCGTCAAATCGATCAAGATCGCTACCGAGGAAGGGGAGAAGGTCCTCTCGCTCGGCCGTTCCGGCGCCATCCAGGTGCTGAACAACGACAACGCGGTCCTCACCAAGTACGATGTCCCGTACGGTGCGATCCTCCAGCTGATGGACGGAGCCGCCGTGAAGAAAGGACAGCTGCTGTATGAG
Source organism: Bacteroidota bacterium (assembly GCA_013361065.1). GTDB lineage: Bacteria > Bacteroidota > Ignavibacteria > UBA10030 > UBA8401 > UBA8401. The sequence continues at coordinate 4,508 of JABWAK010000105.1, read as the reverse complement.
TGGGATCCGTACAATGCCACGATCATCTCCGAGTTCGCCGGCGAAGTGAAGTACGTCGACCTGAAGGAGAACGTCACCTACCGCGATGAACCGGATGAACAGACCGGTCACATCCAGAAGGTCGTCATCGATTCCCGCGACAAGAATCTCAGTCCCTCCATCATGGTCACGGACAAGAACGGGAAGAAGATCGCGAGCTACATCATCCCGACCCGTGCGCACATCCTGGTGGACAACGAGGAAGCGATCACGGCCGGTACGGTGCTCGTGAAGATCCCGCGCGATATCGGCAAGACCCGCGATATCACCGGCGGTCTGCCGCGCGTCACCGAGCTGTTCGAGGCGCGTTCGCCTGCGGAACCGGCGGTGGTCAGCGAGATCGACGGTATCGTCACGTTCGGCGCGCAGAAGCGCGGTAACCGCGAAGTGATCGTCACCAGTCATGACGGCCGCGAGCGGAAGGTGTACATGATCGCACTCGGCAAGCACGTGCTGGTGCAGGAGAACGACTTCATCCGCAGCGGTGAGCGTCTGTGCGACGGCGCCATCGATCCGCACGACATCCTCCGCATCAAGGGGACCAGCGCTGTGCAGGAGTACCTCGTCAACGAGATCCAGGAAGTGTACCGCATGCAGGGCGTGAAGATCAACGATAAGCATATCGAGATCATCGTGCGTCAGATGATGCAGAAGGTGCGCGTCACCGATCCGGGCGACACGAAGTTCCTCGAAGGCGACTACATCGACAAGGTGAAGTTCGAGGAGGAGAACCGTGCGCTCGAAGGAATGGTCTTCGTCGAGAACAAGGGCGACTCCAAGATCAAGATCAATACGCTCAGCGAGAAGAAGAAGGTGAAGGAGATGAACGTGGAGTTGAAGAAGAAGGAGAAGAAGACGATCGAGTTCCGCGATGCGGAACCGGCGTTGTCCGAACCGATCCTGCTCGGCATCACCACGGCATCGCTCTCCACCGACAGCTTCATCTCGGCAGCATCCTTCCAGGAAACGACGAAGGTGCTGACAGATGCCGCTATCGAAGGGAAGGTCGACCATCTGCTCGGACTCAAAGAGAACGTCATCATGGGTCATTTGATCCCTGCCGGCACGGGTCTCAAGAAGTTCCGCGAGGTCCTGGTCACCTCCGCGACCCCGTCGCGCATCGTCGAGAAGGCCGCTCCGGCGGAGGAACCGACGGACGAGATGAAGGAAGAGGAAGTGGTCTTGGTGAAAAAAGCGAGGAAAAAAGCGAAGGTCACGGCATGATCGGATTCCGGGGGAAGTGAAGAAAATACTTCCCCCGGTATTTGACAATTTCTTTTTTTTTCGCTATATTGAAAGACTTAAAAAAGACTTAATATTTACTATATTTTTGGAGTACGTCGTTTGCCTACGATTAATCAATTAGTTCGACTCGGTCGCGAAAACCTTGCTGTGAAAAGCAAGTCTCCGGCGCTGGAAGGCAATCCGCAGAAACGCGGCGTATGCACGAGAGTGTATACCACCACGCCGAAGAAACCGAACTCAGCGCTTCGTAAAGTTGCTCGTGTGCGTTTAACCAACCACATCGAGGTAACCGCTTACATTCCCGGTGAAGGTCATAATCTGCAGGAACACTCCATTGTGATGATCCGCGGCGGTCGTGTAAAGGATTTACCTGGTGTGCGGTACCATATCATCCGCGGCACGCTCGACACGCAGGGTGTTCAAGATCGTAAACAAGCCCGTTCAAAATACGGCGCAAAACGGCCTAAATAATCATAGATTTTTGACCTTTACCAATGAGAAAAAAGCACGCTTCGAAACGTATCGCCACCATTGACCCGAAATTCGGGGATGTTCTCGTCAACCGCTTCATCAATAACATCATGAAGGACGGCAAGAAACATCGCGCCCAGACCATCCTGTACGATGCGATCGAGATCATCGGCGAGCGGACCAAGAACGCCAATCCTATCGAAGTCTTCAAAAAAGCAGTTCATAACGTCTCTCCGGTGATTGAGATCCGTGCACGGAGAGTCGGCGGAGCAACCTATCAGGTTCCTACAGAAGTTCGTCCCGAACGGCGAACCGCTCTCGCAATTCGTTGGTTGATCAACTATTCGTCTGAACGTTCGGACAAGTCCATGTCCCTGAAGCTCGCCGCTGAGTTCATTGCAGCAGCGAACGGCGAGGGCAACGCGGTGAAGAAGAAAGAAGATACGCACCGCATGGCTGAAGCGAACAAAGCGTTTGCCCACTTCAAGTGGTAAACGGTCTTATCTAAAGACCTTACATCCTTATTTATTCGATTCTTGCCCTCCAGCGGACCATTCCGTCCGTTGAAGAGCACTAGGAAACGTATGCCTCGAAAATATTCCTTAGAACGCACCCGCAATATCGGCATCATGGCGCACATCGATGCCGGAAAAACCACCACGACGGAGCGCATCCTGTTCTATACCGGTGTCCTCCATCGCGTCGGTGAGGTGCATGACGGTGCGGCAACAATGGACTGGATGGAGCAGGAGAAGGAACGCGGCATCACGATCACGTCCGCAGCGACCACCTGCTTCTGGCGCGAACATCGCATCAATATCATCGATACCCCGGGTCACGTGGACTTCACTATCGAGGTGGAGCGTTCCCTGCGCGTGCTGGACGGCGCTGTGGCGCTGTTCTGCTCGGTCGGCGGCGTTGAGCCTCAGTCCGAGACCGTGTGGCGTCAGGCCGATAAGTACGGCGTGCCGCGTATCGCGTTCGTGAACAAGATGGACCGTATCGGCGCAGACTTCCTTGGCGCAGTGACGATGATGAAAGAGCGTCTCGGTGCGAATGCGATCCCGATCCAGCTGCCGGTCGGTCAGGGTGATATGTTCAAAGGCATCATCGACCTGGTCCGGATGAAAGCACATATCTTCCATGAGCATACCAACGGTATGACGTGGGATGAGATCGATATCCCGCACGATCTGCAGGCGCAGGCGGCGGAATATCGCACGAAGATGCTGGAAGCGGTCTCCGATGAGGATGATACGCTGCTCGAGAAATACCTGGAAGGGAAAGAGATCTCCGAGAAGGAACTGCTCGACGTTCTGCGCCGCGCATGCCTGAAAGTGTCGATCATTCCGGTGCTCTGCGGTTCCTCCTTCAAGAATAAAGGGGTCCAGATGCTGCTGGATTCCGTCGTCAATTTCCTGCCGTCCCCGCTTGATATCCAGGGCGGTATGATCACCGGACACCATCCGAACATGCAGGATACGGTCTCCCGCAAGATCGCTGATAACGAGAAGTTCACGGCGCTTGCCTTCAAGATCATGACCGATCCCTATGTCGGCCGCCTGACCTTCTTCCGTGTCTACAGCGGTACGGTGAAGGCCGGTTCCTATCTGTACAATTCCGTCAGCGATAAGAAAGAGCGTATCGGCCGCGTGCTGCGTATGCATGCCAATCACCGCGAGGATGTGGATGAGGGGTATGCCGGTGATATCCTTGCCGCGATCGGTTTCAAGAACACCCGTACGGGTGACACGCTGTGCGGTGAGGATGAAGCGATCATCCTCGAGAAGATGGTGTTCCCGGAGCCTGTGATCCATCAGGCGATCGAGCCGAAGACGAAAGCGGATCAGGAGAAGATGGGTGAGGCGCTGTCCAAACTCGCTGAAGAGGATCCGACATTCCGCATCACGACCAACCTGGAGACGGGGCAGACGATCATCGGCGGTATGGGTGAGCTGCACCTGGAGATCCTCGTCGATCGTATGAAGCGCGAGTTCAAAGTGGAAGCGAACGTCGGCAAACCGCAGGTGGCCTACAAAGAGACCATCCGCAAGAAGGTCGTGCAGGAAGGGAAGTTCGTCCGTCAGTCCGGCGGTAAAGGTCAGTTCGGTCATGTGTGGATCGAGCTGGAGCCGAACGAAAAAGGAAAAGGATTCGAGTTCGAAGATGCGATCGTCGGCGGTGTCATTCCGCGCGAGTTCATCAAACCGGTCTCGATGGGTATCCAGGAAGCGCTCAAGAACGGTATCCTCGCCGGTTATCCGGTGGAGGATATCAAGGTGAAGCTGTTCGACGGCTCCTACCATGATGTCGACTCCTCGGAAATGGCGTTCAAGATCGCCGGCTCCATGGCGTTCCAGGAAGGTGCCAAGAAAGCGAACCCGGTCATCCTTGAGCCGATCATGGCGGTCGAGGTCGTCTCTCCCGAGGATTATCTCGGTGATGTGATGGGCGATCTCAACTCCCGCCGCGGCAAGATCGAAGGGATCACCCCCCGCAAGGATGCACAGGTGATCAAAGCGATGGTTCCGCTCTCCGAGATGTTCGGATATGCGACCCAGCTGCGCTCCATGACCCAGGGCCGCGCTCTCTATACCATGCAGTTCGACCACTATGATGAGACGCCGAAATCGGTGTCCGAGCAGATCATCGAGAAGGTCAAAGGAAAGAACGCATAAGTACCGAAGATTAGAAACAATCATTCACACATTAAAATAAGGAGAAATCCTCATGGCAAAAGAGAAATTTGACCG
>JABWAK010000104.1 GCA_013361065.1 Bacteroidota bacterium | reverse complement strand
CATCCGCCCCCCCGCGCCCCCCGGCATCCATGGTGCATAATCGCTCCACCGTGCGATGGAGCCCCGCACCTCCGCACCGGAACAACGGCTGAAGACGATCGAAACACTCGCCGCGGCCGGTATCCCGGTCGGGGTCAGTCTGGCGCCGGTCATCCCGGGACTTAATGATAGCGAGATGCCGGCGATCCTGAAGCGGGCACGGGAGAACGGGGCGGGGTTCGCATTCTATACGATGGTTCGGCTGCCGCATGGGGTAAAGGACCTCTTCGTGGAATGGCTTCATAGGGAGTTCCCGGACCGTGCGGAGAAAGTGATCAACCGTATCAAGGAGATCCGCGACGGGAAACTCAACTCTTCGGAGTTCGGAACGCGGATGACCGGAACGGGGGAGATCGCCGATTCCATTGCACAATTGTTCGACCTGACCTGTCAGAAATACGGCATCAACGCGCGGGAATCACGTCTGCGGAAGGACCTCTTCATCGGACGGCAGGACGGGCAGTTCGACCTTTTCGGTCAGTGAATCCGGAGGATATCCAAATGATGATACCGATCGTTCACCATACAACCTTTGCAAACCGACGGCATTGTCCGGCGTGGAGCATCGACCGATCATGAAGATCCTCGTCACCGGCGGCAGCGGACTCGTCGGCAAATACATCGTGGATGAACTCCTGCAGGCCGGACACACGGTCGGTATCGCGGACCTTGTACCGCCGGCGCAGCCGCGGGCTCGATTCCATCACGCGGATATCCTCGATCTGTCCGCCATGACCGATGTGGTGCAGGGCTACGACACGGTCGTGCACACCGCCGGGATCCCGCATCCGCTGAACGATCCGGCAGAGCGGGTGTTCAATGTGAATGTGAACGGAACGTTCAATGTGCTGGAGGCCTCTGCTCGCAACGGCGTCCGCAAAGTGGTCTTCACCTCCAGTGAATCGACGCTGGGATTCGCGTTCATGTCCGATCCGATGGAGCCGTTGTACGCACCGGTCGATGAACATCATCCGCTCCGTCCGCAGGACCCGTATGGACTGAGCAAGGTGATCGCCGAGCAGATCTGCCGGACCTACTCCGCCCGGTACGGCATCCGGACCGTCTGTCTGCGCGAGCCCTGGATCTGGGTCCCCGAGCCGGAACCGGTGCAGTTCTACCGAAGACTGGTGGAAGGGTATGACCAATGGTATAAGAATCTTTGGACCTACGTGCATGTGTATGATGTCGCTGCGGCGCACCGGCTGGCGGTGGAAACGGACCTGGAATCATTTCATGAAGTCTTCTTCATTACCGCCGCGGAGAACTGGACTGGCCGTGAATCCCGGGAACTCCTCCGGCGGTTCTATCCCGGCGTGACGGAGATCCGGAAGGACCTGACCGGTCCGGCCGCCATCATCTCGCACCGGAAAGCGACGCTGCTGCTTGGGTACATTCCGCGGTTCTCATGGGCAGACCTTCCGGGGATGCGATGAGAGCATTCCTGCTCGGTGTTCTCTGCATCACGATGGTGCCATCCCTGCTGCCGCAGCAGTTCCTTCGGTCATCTTCCCAGCCCAACGATACCAACAGCGCCGCACTTCGCTTCGAACGGAACGTCAACACCTATCTCTGGAACACCCGCGCATCGTACCGGTATTCCGATCCTCTGCTGCAGTTCGGCGTGAAGGACAATTTCACATCGAACTACATCAGAGGTCAGTCCAGTTCATTCCGCGATGAACACACAATTGCCGTGAATCTGCTCCGTTCGTTCAGCGGTCCGGTGGGTGCGGCAGCAGACATCCGTTCCTTCTCACTGTCCGACCGGCAGACGTTCGGCAGCAGCAGCGCCGGTATCCATGCTGCAGCGCTCGGACTCACCGTACAGCCGGCACCGAATATCTCCTTCACACCGATGGCCGGTTTCCGGCTGGACGATCAGCAGGGACACCGGGACAACGGACTCAACCTACGATTCTACGTTCGCGGTGATTCGATCGAGACCGGTGAGTACCGTGCTGCATTCGATGCACAATACAATGAGAGCGATCTGGGTCCCCGCCGTCACAAGAACGATCATGCCGTAGTACGCTTCGCCACAGAGTTCGGCGAGGGAGCAGTGGACAGTGACGTGGTGCGGTGGTCCCTCAACAGGAATGATTTCTATGTGCCGGCCGACTCCGCCGTACTGCGCGAGTTCGGTTCCGGTTCGAACATCCGCTCGCGGTCCGAACAGGTATGGGGAGTGATGAACACGATCGCCTACCAGGTGACCGGCCGGTGGTTCACGCTGCTCGGGGTGGATGTAGAATCGCGCACCATCGATAATGCGTTCCGATATAAACCGCTCTCCGTTCTTCCCTCGATTCCGTTCAACACCGGTGTGCGTGAGTTCCGCATCGACGGTTCGGCGGCGGTGGAATACCGTTCTGCGCCGGCGGACCTCCGTCTCGGCTTCCAGATGGGGGAGCGCAATGAACAGCATGTGCTCGAGCGCATCGTTGGCGTGAACGATCAGTTCCAGACGGAACGGGCACAGCAGGAATCCCGGCTGGACAATGTAGCGTTCCGGACGGCACTCTCCGGCATGGTACTCGCCCGGGTGACGCAGGACGATCTGCTGTCGTTCTCCGGTTCGGCATCGCTGCTGCAGTACGATACCCCGGATACGCTCAATACGGATGACCGCGATGAACTGCTGGTCACGCTGTCCCTCCGGAATGTGCACCGGTTCAGCGAGGTCCTGACCGCTGCCGTCACGGTGGAAGCGACCGCCGCACATATCGTCTATCTCTCCCGTCTGAAGAGCGCTAATAACAACTGGAACCGCATCATCCGGCTGGCACCGGAGGTCACGTACCGTCCCTCGGACCGGTTCCGGATGTACAATGCATTTGAAGTGCAGGCGAACTACACCGTGTTCGACTTCGAGTCACGGATCCCGTCGGTGAAAAGTTATTCGTACCGTCAGGTTGCATTTCTTGATTCAACCTCGTATGATATGACAGAACGGGTCGGCGGCGACCTGACCGCCTATGTGCGTGTGTTCGAACGGGGCGAGCTGCGATGGTCCGAGTTCGCGGAGCGACCGCTGCAGCGGATCGAAGAGGTGACGGTCTCGCCGCAGCTGCGGTTCACGCCGGACAGGGTCTGGTCCTTCAGCGCCGGGTTCCGGTCGTTCGCCCAGAAACGGTTCTCGTACGTGAACAACCGGCGGACCTATGAAAGCACCTTCATCAGTGCCGGTCCGACCACGGCGGTCACCGCACGGATATCCTCCTTCTCTTCGCTCGAAGTGCGGGGATGGAAGGAATTCCAGCGGCTCAGCGGAGGCACCATCCGTGAGTATTCGAACGTGTCACTGAACATCCGGTATCTTTTTTGAACCATCCGACGGCAGGGGCCGGACGGAGTACCAAGGCAAAGGACGTGCATGAAGAAGCAGGACGGATCTTTCGAACTTCGTATCCCCAGCAGCAGGAGCAGCATCCATCGTGTGGAGGAGTTCTTCCGCTCCGTCAACGAGTCCATCGGCATGCCGGATGAACGGCTGCATACACTCCTTGTTTCCGTCACCGAAGCGGTGAACAACGGCATCATCCATGGAAATAAGAACAATGAGTCCAAATTCGTGACCGTCAACGTCCGGCTCGAGGAACGGACGCTTTCCGTGACCGTCGCGGATGAAGGGGAAGGATTCGTCCCGTCATCCGTTGCCAATCCGCTCCAGGAGGAGAACTTGCTCAACACCGGCGGCCGGGGTGTCTTTCTGATGAAGGCATTCATGCAGTCGGTCACCTATAATGCGAAAGGGAATGAGGTCACGATGGTGATGACCATCTGACCTTCCCTCTGCACACCGCGTCACCTCCCCGCTCCAGAACCGCTGTCACAATTCGTGATCATGCCGACGCTTCATCGTTGATATTCAAGGCCATCTTGGGTATATTCCAAGACTAACGAATGTAGACCGACGCACCGTATGTCCATAGGAATGGAAAAAGATTCTCAGAAGAAGATGATCGGCGAACTGCTGAAGGCGGCGGACCGTTTCATCAAGTCCGCCGAATGGAACCGTGCGCTCGATGAGGTAGGGAAGGCGCTCGCGATCGAGCCGAACAACATGTACGCCATGGCGTACAAGGACCGCATCAACGTCTCCATCAACGAGGAGAAAAAGAAAGCGGAAGAGGAGAAGGTGAAGCGGCTCGCCGAGGAGAAGAGGTCAGGGGAGAAACCGGCGGAAGAGAAGAAAACAGAACCGGCGAAACCGGCCGAACCTCCGAAGGCGCCTGCCGCCGAAGAGAAGCGTCCGGAACCGCCCAAGCCGGAACCGGCGAAGACCGAAACGAAACCGGCGGCACCGGCGAAGGATGATTCTTCCGCACGGCTCGATGCACTCCGCCAGGAGTTCGCCGCGACCCAGGCGAAACTGCAGCGCGAGGTGGCGCAGCTGACGATGCAGCTGAAGGAAGCACAGGCACTGAAGGATGCAACGGAGAAGAACCTGAACGGTCAGATCGTTGCACTGCAGGGTGAGTTGAATGCAGCACGGCAGAATGCAGTGAAAGTGGACACGAAGGAGACCGATCAGCTGCGGAAAGAGATCGATGCACTGAAGGCAAAGCATCTGCAGGATGTGGAGACCGCGCGCGAAGTGGCGAAAGCCGACATGCTCGCACAGGTGGCACTGCTGCAGAAACAGCTCGAGGCAGCGAAAGCGAATCCCGGAGTGGAGGATGCCAGCCTGAAACATCAGGGTGAACTGATGCTGAAAGGGATGTTCCAGAAGGCGTGGCAGGACGGCACCATCACCAACGATGAGCGGGCACTGCTCCTGGTGGTGAAAGGGGCCATCGAAATGACCGAGGCGAAGTTCGGTGCACTGGAAGCGGATACCCGCGGTGATGCGTACGTGAATGCACTCCGTAGTGTCTGGTCCGACGGTGTCGTAACGCCGGAGGAATCGGACTTCCTGACTTCGCTGCGCGAGAAACTCGGGATCCCGGCCGACGAACATTTTCGTCTGGAAGGACAGATCAGGAAAGAAGTGAAGAAATAACCGGTTCCCGCGGACCGTCCAGAATATCCACAACGCCGTCGTAGGACGGCGTTGTCATTTCAGGAGGCGGGCAGTGTGGATGTCGCAGAGCCGGTCCGCCGAGTCCAGATGGTAGAGGTAGGTGGGGAAGGCGACCTTCGCGGTCCGGCACCGGCGCGCCACCCGGGTATAGAAATCGAAATCCTCGCCGAAGGGGATCGGACGGAACGTGCGCACATGGCGCCGGACGGACCGCCGGAAGAAGAAGGTGCCGCCGATATGGCACCGTCGGAGGTGGATCTTTCGCGACGTATCGGTCATATCCACCACATAATGCTTGGAGCGGGGACCGATCAATTTCATGCCGCCGTGGATGAACTCTGTGCGCGGGTGGAGCGTTAGATACTCCAGCCGCAGGGAGAGATGGTCACGCCGCAGTTCATCGTCCGAATCAACGAAGCAAAGGAATGCACCCACGGACCGGCGCATCCCTTCATTCCGCGCACGGGCCAGACCTGCATTCGGCTGGTAGTGGTACCGGATGCGCGCATCCTCCGAAATGAACCGGCGGACGATCCGTTCCGTGCCGTCCGTACTGCCGTCGTCGATGATGATCAGTTCCCAGTCCGTCACCGTCTGCCGCTGCACGGACCGCACGGCTGCCGGCAGCAGCGCTGCACGGTTGTAGGTGCAGAGGATGATCGAGACCAGCGGTGTCTGTCGTCTGTTCATAGCGGTAAGGTACGATAATTTCCGGCGGGTGCAAGCACCCGCTTTTTTTTCATCTCCGGAGCGTCCATGATCAGAACCATCCTTTGCGCACTGGTGTTCCTTGCGCTGCCGCTGTTCGGGCAGCAATGGATCGTGACCGGTGTGGTAACGGACAAGGAGACCGGTGCACCGCTCCCGTCCGCTACGGTACGTGTCACCGGGACACCGGTCGGGACCATCACCAATACCGAGGGTGAGTTCCGGCTGCCGGTGTCCGGCTCCGTCCAGCAGCTCACCGCGAGCTATATCGGATACGGATCTGATTCCGTGACCGTCAGTCGGGGGGAAGGGGGCGTCCGCTTCCGGCTGGTGCCAAGTTCCATCCAATTGGCGGCCGTGACGGTGACGGACGAGGATCCGGCGGTGGAGATCATCCGGCGCGCCATCGAGTCGAAGAAGCGGTGGATGTCCAGACTGCAGATGTTCGAGGGGAAGGCATTCAACCGGACGCTTCTCCGGGCGGATGATTCCATCGCCGCCATCACCGAAGGATATTCAACACTCTACTGGAAGCAGGATGATTCGCTCCGCGAAGTGGTCACACAGCGGAAGCAGACAGGGAACCTTCCTGCGGCGATGGTCGCTCCGCGCACCGGTGAGATCGTGAACTTCAATGACGACCGGATCCGTCTCGGCGGATTCCAGTTCACCGGTCCCACGGCTCCCGATGCATTGGAAGCATATGATGTCCGTCTCCGCTCCACGCGGAAGATGGACGGCTTCGACGTCTACACCATCGAACTGCTCCCGCGCTCCGCCGTCCGGCCGCTCTTCCGCGGTACCATCAGCATCGCCGAACGTTCCTATGCCGTGATCGACGTGGACGTCCGTCTGAACGAAGCCGTGCGGCAGCTGTTCCTGGATGCACGCAACGTGCGCTACACACAATCCTTCCGTCTGTATGACGACCTTGTCTGGCTTCCGGTCTCGTTCCGGTTCGCCGGAACGTACGATATCGCACTCGCCGGTTTCTCCTTCCCGGCGTTCGGCATCGAGCGGGATGTCGTCGTCTATGAGTACAGGATCAATCAGCCGTTCCCCGATTCCATCGCAGCGCTGCCGTCGTTCACCTTCGATTCCTCCGCATCAACGGTCGATTCGGCATTCTGGTCCGCCAACGAGGTCCTGCCGCCTGATGCGGAGCAGCGCGCTGCGTATAGGACGCTGGACAGTACGCAGACGCTGGAGAAACGATTCGCACCGGGCGGGACCGGTGCTGTGCTGACAGGATTATCGGATGGTCCGTTGAGTGCCATGGAACTCTGGTTCAACAGGGTGGAAGGTGTGCATCTCGGGATCAACAAGACGTTCAAGCGCATCGTGGAGGATCTGGACCTGCGCGGCGCGGTCGGCTATGGATTTTCCGATGATGCATGGAAGTGGAAGGCCGGTGTCACGTACTATTTCGGTCCTGCATGGGATGCATCCTTCGCATCGGCGAACACACCGGTGCAGCGGTCCTTCGCACTGGCACTGGACCTGTACGATACGCAGATCTACTTCCCTGAACCGCTCCTGCCGGGACTCCTCCTCAATTCGTTCTCTGCAGTGTTGTTGAAGGACGATGTGCAGGACTATTACAGGGCGGCAGGAGGGAGCGCTTCGTTCTCCTTCATTCCGTCGACGGTCACCCGCATCACTGCCGGTGTGATGAGCGAACAGCAACTCTCTGTCTATCAGAATACTGCCTTCTCTCTTCTGAAGAAAGGGACGCCGTACGCACTGCAGCCGGGGATCGCGGAAGGACGGATGAATGCCGTATCGCTCTCGATCAAACATGGCTCACCCGGTATCCTCGAGTTCTCCAAATCGGGATACCGTCTGTCCGCTGCCGTGGAACATGCCATGCCGGTCCTTGGAGGCAGATTCGATATGACCCGGTTCCAGGCGAAGGTGCGGGGGAAGATCGCTTCGATGCTTGCCGATGAACTGCCGTTCCCGCCGTACTTGGGAGTGCAGCTTGCCGGCGGCTTCTCGGCAGGACATCTTCCGCCACAGCGCTATTTTGAACTCTATGCGCGGTTCGAAACATTCGCCGGACACGGGACGCTGAAGGGATTGCCGAGGAGGGAATTCTACGGGGACCGCTATGTTGCGCTGACGGTCGATCACAATTTCAGGAAGGTGCTGTTCGAACCGCTTGGTATCACCGCATTGACGGAATCGGACCTGGATCTGATCGTGGAGGTGAATGCTGCGCGGAGCTGGATGAGTGCGGCTGCGATCCGTACGCCGTTCTTTCCATCCGGCGATTCGCAGGGGTGGTATTATGAAGGAAGTATCGGTCTTTCGAATATCCTCGATCTGTTCCGCTTCGACGTTACCCGGCGGTTCTCATCCGGTGCGGGGTGGGCGTTCACACTCACGGCATCGGAATTCCTTACCGGCATGATCGCGCAGTGATCAGGAAAGTCTCTTCCTGTTCAATTGTTCAGCGGCAGCGGCGGCGTTCTGTTCCTCGCCTGCCGGAACCGGCACAGTGATACGCCGTGCCTGCCGGCCTTTGATGGTCCTCTCCGTATAATCGATCACCACCTCGCTCCGTTTCCCGTTCCGCTCCACGCGGATTTCGGTCAGTCCGTTCTTTCCGCCGCTCCAGTCAATGAATACTCCGTTGATGAACGCCCCGTCCGCTGCGATGAACGCTTCGAACGGCGGCAGCGCACTCCGCCGCAGTACACCGCGGGCCTGCAGTTCCATCACAGCGAACCCGCAGAAGCCGAGGATCGCTCCGAGCAGCATCCCGTCATTCACACTGATCCCGCCGATGCCGACGAATGCTGCCGCCGGACCGGAGAGGAGCAGCATGGTCATCACCGCCATCGTCAGAAGCTTCCGCCGCCTGAATTCCTCTGCCGCGAATGCCGTCCATTGGTCCGTCTCATAACTCCAGTGAACGAGCATCGGTCCGTTCAGCAGATGGAGGATGGAGCGGACGATGCTCTTGCCGTGGACGAGCAGTGCCACGCCGGCACCGAACATCACGAACTGGATGAGCCCGAACATGGAGGTCATCGGCGAGTTGCCGGACATCATCATCATCACGGCAGGGATGTTCATCAGGAACGCCGCCGCAATGAGCGTACGGTACATGCGCTGGTAGGGATTGGGAATGGTCCGCTGGATCATAGGGAAAGGGGGAGTTCGTGACGCGCAGCGGCGGCACAGGCATCGCTGCAGGAACGGCGGTGCTGCTGTTCGCACGATGCGCAGGAGAAATGTTGTTTATGACAGTCGAGATTCGCACAGTTCACATACCGGTCGCACGGTGCCCCGCAGTGGAGACAGCGGGAGACCGGCCGGTATTCCTCCGTGCGGTTGATCGGCACGGCGATCCGCTGGTCGAACACATAGCATAATCCGTCCCACAGTTTCCCTTGCACCGTTTCATGCTTGCCGTAGGTGACGATCCCGCCGTGCAGCTGCGCTACCTTCCCGAATCCTTCGCTCAGCATGAAGGCGGTCAGCTTCTCGCACCGCACCCCGCCGGTGCAGTACGTCAGGATCGTCCTGTCCTTCTTGTCCGCCAGGTTCTCCCGGATCCACTGCGGGAATTCACGGAAGGAGCGGACCGGCGGACGGATGGCATTCCGGAAATGACCGAGGTCGTACTCATAATCGGTCCGGCCGTCCAGGATGATCACATCCTCCTGCTGCATCGCCGCAAGCCATTCCTCCGGGGAGAGATAGGTGCCCGTCTGTTTGAGCGGACTGCCGTTCTCGCCGGCGCGGAACGTGACGAGTTCCTCCTTCACGCGCACGGAGAGGGAATCGAACACATGGCTGTCGGAAGCATCGATCTTATAGACCAAATCGGCGAACCGTTCGTCCATACCGAGCGTCGTCATATAGCATTCGGTCTGCTCCACGGTCCCGGAGACGGTCCCGTTGATCCCTTCCGGCGAGATCAGGATGCGCCCGCGGAGGCCGAGCAGACGGCAGAGATGGTGATGATGCTGCGCGAAGAGAGCGAAAGAGGGGACCGGGACGAATTTATAATAGAGCAGGACGCGATATGGTTTTTCGGTGTTCACTGAACCAAGATACGGAAATTTCAGCGAAGACGAAAGACGGTGGCGTGCCGCTCATGTACCGCCGGTGCGCTGCTTCACGAACGAGATGATGAGCATCGCATCGCCGACAGGATCGGCGGACGGGGAACGGAATCCGGTATCGAGCCGCGCGGAGAGTCGCTGCGCGGCGGAGCGGACCTCGTCCGGAATAGCGGGATCATCCGCGCACTGTTTCACCGCAGCAAGGAGGTCGCCTGATGTGCTGCCGTACAGCTGCTGCAATGCCATTCCGGCTGCACGGCGCGCGATCGTCCTGGTCCGTCCGGGATTCTCGCCCGGACGGAGACGTTGTAGTTCTTCATCGATGGTGTGGAGCCAGTTCATCGGTTTCCGAATGCGTTACCGACCGCACATTCCGGACAGCGTCCGGCCGTGCAGTACCGTTTATGGAGTTGAAGGAGTCCCTGCTGCTGATACGCAAAGGAGAGCGGCAGCGCTGCGCGCACCAGCTGTGACCGCATCGTGCGGAGGACGCCGTTGTCCTCCAATAACGGGAGTTCCGACGCAAGATTCAAGCAGTGCGATGCGAGATGATCGTCCCGGAACACAGTGGCATAGAGGCAGACGAACGGCACTACGGCGTTGACGATGATGTCGTGGATCCGCGCGGTGCCGAGCACGGCATGGCGGCTCCCTGCGGTCTCCCCGAAGGCGTAATGGTAGGACCAATAGGGATGTTCGCCGCACTGCAGCATCGCTGTCAGCCGGCCGACCTTGGTACGGACGGAGGAATAGTCGCCGCGTATCTCCGTGAGTACGGCACGGAAGAGCGAATGCCGGAGGAGTCCCAGCACCAGGACCGAAGCAGCGGCGATGCGGATGGTCGGGAAGTTCGCCGGCCGGGTGGGGGAGAATGTCCACTCCGCAGTGTGGACAGGATGCAGCGGGAATGTCCGCGGGAGTTCCTTCCATGCACTGAGCAATGCGTGCAGGTAGACGCGCGTGTCGGTATCGGTCACATCGGTCACAGACGGGAGCAGTCCCGAACTCTTGAACAGCGCTGCCTCGATATGCATCGCACTGAGAGTGGAGGGAGGTTCTGCCGCTCCCGCACCGGTCATGACGGCGATGCGGTGCAGCGGCAGACGTTCCGCCAGCTGCTTCATCGCGGCGCGGTTGTTGGAGTATCCCAGGCAGTCCATGAACTCCTCGTACAGCAGCTGCTCCCATGCATCACGCCGCCGGTACTCGTCGCGGCTTCGGGACCCTTCGAGCGGAGGGAACGGTTCGGTCATCGCATCGTACGGAATGCCAGGTTCGCCGACGGTGCGCTGCAGCTCAGTGATGATCCCGTCGAGCCGTTCCTGCATCCGGTTCACTTTCTCCAGCACCCGTTCCCGGTAGAGTCTCCGGATCCAGTCATTGAGCAGTTCCGCTCCGATGCCGTCATTCCGGTCCGAGCACGCCAGCTTCCGGTGGCGCGAATCATATTCCTCCCGCGCCAGATGGTCCGCAATGATCTGTACGGACGCGGTCAGTAGCGGTTCAAGGATGAGCGTCGGGATGCTCCGTCCGCTCTCGGTGGTGATGCTTCGCGCATCGCCGCGGATGGTCACATGGAGGATGACCGTGTTGAACGCCGGATCATGCTGATGGGTGTGCAGCTCCCAATCACCGATATCCCGGTGGAACTCCACATCCCCGGCATAGAGCGTCCCGCCGATCTCTATCCTTGCATTCCGGAAGTCCGGTCCGCTCTGCCGTGAGAGCATACCGGGATCGATGATGCGGACGGTTCTGCCGTCCGACGTGACGGCCCGGCGTGCATCGAACAGCTGCCGGGACCAGATGTGACGCAGAAGGTCTTCGTGCATAGTATTGGAGTGATGGGGAGCGGAACATCATCACAGACCGGAAAGGGAGGAGCGGAAGCAGGCCTGACAGCGCAGGATGGAACGAAGAAGAAGTGTGCCGCTATGAGATGATAACACCCGTATCGATTGACGGGATGTGCAATTGCTCAAAGATAAAAGAAATCAGATGATATCTGGAAGAGGATTCTATTGTCGGATCAGGTCAACGCATTGACAATGACCTCTATTTGGTCTAAATTATAGTCAATCATACGGGAGTGCCAATATGAAATTAAGTACAGCTGTAAAACCGATCAGTTATCTGAAAGCGCACGCATCTGAGCTTATTCGGGAGATCACCACGAATCAGCAAACGTTGGTAGTGACACAAAACGGTGAGGCGAAGGTTGTCGTACAGGACATTCGTTCGTATGAGCGTATGCAGGAGACCCTCGCCTTGTTGAAGATCCTCACGCGCAGCAAGCAGAATATCGCCCGCGGTAAATCAAAATCACTTGATGCTACGTTTACCAGTCTTGACAAACGTATTGCTGCCCTCAAGAATGAAAAAGTATGATGTGATCTTTGATGGAGATGCTGAAGACGATATTTTTGAGATCTATCGGTATATCGCTTTCAATGATTCCTTCGATGCCGCCGATCGTGTCATCGCCGGTATCCGCAAGACTGGTGGCGCATTGAAGGCTCTTCCATTAC
>JABWAK010000271.1 GCA_013361065.1 Bacteroidota bacterium | reverse complement strand
GTACAATTCCAACGAGAACTCGATGAATTCCACAAGGAATTTCATATCCACATTCTTCCCCAGCAGTTTGGCATCGGCAAACATCCGTTTGGCGCTCGCAACATCCCCCTTCCAGAGCAGTTCGTTCTTTATCCGGTCCCAATAGATCGTCACCACGTCCGGGGTCATAGCGATCGAACGCTCCAGCGAGACATCGGCAGCAGCATAATCCCGCAGCAGCGTCTGCGTCTCTCCCAATTGACGGATGATGTCGGTCGCGCGCGGATTCGCTTCGATGGAACTCTTGAACGATTCGACCGAACCCTGCATATCCCCCTGGCGGCGTTTCACGGCAGCGATACCATAATGGACATTCGCATTGCTGGGACTGTACTTCAATGCAAGGTCGAACTCCTTCAACGCATTCACATAATCCAATTGTGTATGATAATAGTACCACCCCATCGCTTCCCGCGCCTCGGAAAGGTCCGGTGACAGTTCCACTGCTTTTTGTGCAGCGTCTCTCGCCATCGCAATGCGTCTTTCCGAGCGGTCGTAAAAGAACCAATAGTATGAACCATGGACCTTTGCCAGGCGGGCATAGGCAGCAGCGAACGAAGGATCGATCTTGACCGCCTGTTCCAGAAGGCGAATGGCAATATCATTGTCCTGCCGCGACATGCTCCGGCTGGAGTATTCTGCCGCCTGCAAATAGAGATCGTATGCTTCTGAGTTCTCGGTGAGTGATGTCTCAAGTGTCCGCTTCTCCGTCCCGGCCAGCGCAACATCCATCGCACCGGCGACCCGGCCGGCGATATCGGACTGGAGCTTGAACGCACTCGACAGGACCGATTCGATCGATGCGGACCACGCCTGCGTCTCGTCCTCCACGCGGATCAGTGTCGGGTTGACCCGGACATTCGTCCTGCCGTCCACGGTTTCCCATCGGACGGTCCCCTGCAGGATGTAGGTGACACCGAGTTCAGTCCCGATCTGTTTCAAGGTCTTCGAAGAATTCTTGTACTGCATGGCGCTGGAACGTGCGATCACTTTCAATCCGGAGAGCCCCGACAATCTGCTCGTGACCTCATCCGTCATCCCGTCCACGAAATAATTCTTATCGTCCGGACCAAGGTTCTCGAACGGGAGGACGACGATCACCTTCTTCTCCTCCCCGCCGAAGACCGACAGCACAGCATCCCTGAAGAAGAATCCGGCGAGCAGTACCATCACACCAAGCGCTGCAAGCTTGATGGAGCGTTGCGAGACCGTCCGCTGCTGATGGGCGTCTGCACTCTGCTTTTTGGCCGGACCGGAAGCCGGCGAGAAATCCTTCATCCGCACAACGCGGGTCGATTCCTTCTTCAGCCGGCGCAGGTCGACGACGATCTCGCCCATCGACTGATAGCGGTCCTCCGGGTCCTTCTCCAACGCCTTCTTCAGGATATGCAGCAATTCTTCCGGAAGATCGTTGCGGTGGCGGGTAGCGGCATCGGGCTCTTCGTTCACGATGGAGTACATCACCGCCGCCTCATGTTCACCGCGGAACGGCATCTTACCCGTGGCAAGTTCAAAGAGCACCACACCGAACGAGAAGATGTCCGACCGCGTATCGGCCTCGATCCCCTGGATCTGTTCCGGGGACATGTAGGCGAGGGTGCCGATGGTGCTCGACGTTCTGGTCAGCTTCAGGGACCCTTTCAGTTTCGCCAGACCGAAATCCATCACTTTGATCAGGTCCTTGCTGTTCACCATGATGTTCTCCGCTTTGATATCGCGGTGAACGATCCCTTTACTGTGTGCTTCCTGGAGCGCTTCAGCGATCTGCACCGCATAGTCAACGACGGACTTCACCGGCAGCGGGGACGCAGCGGCGATGCGGTCGCGGAGGGTCATACCCTCCACCAGCTCCATCTCGATGAACTGCATCCCGTCCGCTTCATCGATGCCGTAGATGGTGCAGACGTTCGGATGGTTGAGTGCGGAAGCGGACCGTGCCTCCTGGAAGAACCGTGTCCTCTCCTGTTCGGTCCGGGCAGCATGGGTCGGCAGGAACTTCAAGGCAACGAAACGATCGAGTTTGGTATCCCGGGCTTTATAGACCACGCCCATGCCGCCTTCACCGAGTTTTTCCAGGATGGTATAATGTAATATGCTTTGACCGATCATTGTTCCCTCATAGCTCCCGACTTTGGTGAAAAAGATTCACTGTCGGGATCCTCAATCCGACATTGGACTTAGCTGCGCTT
>JABWAK010000270.1 GCA_013361065.1 Bacteroidota bacterium | reverse complement strand
ACACTGTATTGCCAAAGGAAGCAATACCGCGCGAACCTGCCGACGCAAAGATGTAGGTCTTGAACTTCGGGCTCAGATCACCGGGAACGATGACGCGGGACCAGGTGGCGCCGCGGTTCGTGCTGCGGATGATGAAGAGCGTGGAGTCCACGGCATCGCCATGTGCGATAATGGTGTCTTTGGAGATGAAATGCACACCATCATAGAACGCACCGGTACCATAGACACCGCTGACGGTATCCCAGGTGGAACCGTAGTTCGTGGAACGCATCATGACGCCGTTGTAGTCGGCTTTCACCATGACGCTGTCTCCCCAGGTCGCAATGCTGGCAAAACGCATGCTGGTGGAGGTTCCGCTCGACTGGAAGTTCGGGTAGCTGAACTTCGTGAAGGACTTACCGCTGTCCTTGGAGTAGAAGCCATAATAGTTTCCGAGCATCGGGGCCGTTGTTTTGGCACCGGCGATCAGAACAAATCCGTTCTGCTTGAATTCAGCAACCTTGTACTGGCTGGTCGCTGTCTCCAGGTTGCGAGGAAGCCACATTGAAGAGGCAGCATTCGCCTGCTCCGACGTAACGGCGTTCCCTATCGGGATCGCTTTGACCTCCTCTTTGGTCTTCCCTGCAAACGCGATGGAAACGACCATCAGCGCCAGCATGAAAGAAACCCTTAGAGTTTGTTTCATAGTGTAACTCCTATGATGTGTGGTGGATATAGTGGATTATGGTACTTCGGTGTAAGCGTTCTGGTGTTGCAGAGTCTCAAGGATGGTCTGCCGCGGCACTCTCCTTTCTTTTTGCCAAAGTTCATAAAATTGGGGATGAAAGTCAAAAATTAAAAGGTGACACCTATCGCAAATGACTGAATTCCGCCGAATTTACCGAATTCCTGATGGGAAAAGTCGAATGAGACCACATTGGCTCCGGAGAGCTCATATTTTGCGCCTGCTCCCAGGGTGAAGGATTCCTCCCGTTCCGGCAGAAAGAGCGATTTCAGGCCTCCGCGCAGGAAGACCATATCCCGCCAAGAGAACTCCCCACCCAGGTTCAGGATCTCGGCACTGTCGCTCGGACGGAGCGCATCCGCCGCGACCACCAGACGCATCTCATCGGACCGGAACGCATCCATCGAGATACCGGCACGGAACAGGAGCGGCAGAGGCCAATCTTCCGTCTTCAGCACGGAAACGATCGTTCCGTTGTTGCCGGACTGGTCAGGTAGTGCATCATAATTGTTATAGAGGTCCTTACCGTCCAGCCGCATATCCGCACCGAAGTTGGAGATGCTCATGCCGATGGTGAGTCCGTTGAAGTCCGTCACGTATTTCAGACCGATATCCAGTGCAAAGGAACTGGCCGATTCATTCCAGATCTTCTGCTGGATGAACTTACCGGTACCGCCGATGGAGAACTTATCGGTCAGATTCCGTGCATACGTAAGTCCTACCGCAAGATCTGCTGCTGTCCATGTCGCTTCCCCGCCCATCTGGTCGAACTCGGTGGTGAGGAGCTCCTCGCCGTAGTTCAGCTGGGTGACGCTGACACCGATCGCGCTGCCGTCACCGAGATTGACCATGACACCGACCCAGTCGAAATCGGTCTCCACCAGCCAGTTGGTATGGGCGACAAGCACCTGAGAGAATCCCGGCTGCGAGATCGCGCCCGGATTGTAATAGAGTGCCGAAGCGTCGTTGGCAACGGCAACGAAGGCGCCGCCGAGGGCTACACCGCGCGGTCCCACGGAGATACCGAGGAACGGCGCCGCCGATGTCCCGACCTTGGTCTGTGCCGACACTTGTCCTGCCAGCACTCCGGCGATGATGATCAGAAGGATTGTCTTTTTCATACTGTGCTCCCGATTTGGGTCTGGATCAACTTTGGTTCGACGATTATTTGATCACCGCGATCTTGCCGGTCTTGGTGCCTGCGGTCGATTCCACGACGTAGAAATAGACACCGTAGGCCACATCGAGATTCTCCTTCGTTTTCACATCCCACTTCACCGTTCCGTTCTGGATGGAGCCGTCCTGATACAACGTGCGGATGTGTTCGCCGCGAGAGGTATAGATGGAGACCGTGGAACCCTGCGGCAGATTCTGGAACTCGATCTTCCGTTCACCGCGGCCGAAGGTACCGGCTGCCGGCGGCGTCTCCCACGTTGCCTGGACCACATAAGGGTTCGGAACTACGCGGATGTTGGAGAGGGACGGCGGAATAGATGAGGTCACGACCTT
>JABWAK010000103.1 GCA_013361065.1 Bacteroidota bacterium | reverse complement strand
GTCCAATCGTCGAAGCGCTGCAGCAGGGCGCACAGATCGTCATCACCGGACGGACGACCGATACCGGTCTGACCCTCGCGCCGATGGTACATGAATTCGGCTGGCGGTGGGATGACTGGAACCGCATCGCCGCCGGCACGGTCGCCGGACATATCTTGGAGTGCGGCGGACAGGCGAGCGGGGGGAATTTCACCGGGGACTGGAAGAATGTGCCGGACCTGGCGAACATCGGATTCCCTATCGCAGAAGCGTATCCGGACGGCAGATTCACCATCACGAAGCATGAGAATACCGGCGGACTCGTCTCTGCGGCGACCGTCAAGGAACAGTTGCTCTACGAGATCGGCGATCCGACGCGGTACATCACGCCGGATTGTATCGCCGATTTCACCTCAATCCAATTGAAGGAGACCGGTCCGAACAGGGTGGAGGTCTACGGCATCGAAGGCCGGCCGGCGACCGATTCCTATAAGGTCTCCATGGCGTATTTCGACGGATACACGTCGTTCTCCACGCTCACCTACGCCTGGCCGGACGCACTGGAGAAAGCAAAACGGGCAGATGAGATCCTGCGGGCACGGCTTGCGGCTCTGGGACTCCAGTTCGAGGAGATCAGAACGGAATTCCTCGGCTTCAACTCCTCCTTCGGTCCGTTGGCGACCGGGGCCGACTCCCTGAATGAAGTGGTGATGCGGATCGGAGTGCGGGGCAGGGATAAGCATGCCATGGAACAGTTCGGGCGTGAGATCGCGCCGCTCATCCTGACCGGTCCGCCCTCCGTCACCGGGTTCGCCGGCGGCCGTCCCAAACCGAGTGATGTCATCGCCTATTGGCCGGCACTGCTGTCCAAATCCGCCGTGACACCGGTCGTGGAGGTCACCACACTATGAAGACGCAATTGTACTCCATCGCACACGCCCGGTCCGGTGACAAAGGGGATACCGGCAATGTTGGTGTGATCGCACGGAAACCGGAATACTATCCGCTCCTGGTGAAGTATCTCACCGCGGAACGGGTGAAGGAACATTTCGTCGGGATCTGTCTCGGTTCGGTGGAACGGTTCGAACTGCCGAACATCGGTGCACTCAATTTTCTCCTCCACAACTCCCTGGGCGGCGGCGGCACACGCTCCCTGCAGAACGACGCGCAGGGAAAGACACTCAGCAGCGTCATGCTGCGCATGGAACTCGATATAAAGGAACTCCCGTAATGTTCGAAGCCTCGACCGCAGAAGTGAACAGACTCCAGGAACGTCTCACGCAGCTCCGGGGGTTTCTTTGACGTCGATGTCAAACAGAGCGAGATAGACGCCCTCCAGCAGAAGACCTCCGAACCCGGATTCTGGAACGATAACGTCGCCGCACAGAAGGTGATGCAGGAGATCAACACCCGTAAGTCCTGGGTCGATGCCTGGCAGCACGGCAAACGGCTCATCGATGATGCCCGGGCATTCATCGAACTGGCAGAGGAATCGCAGGACCAGTCCCTGCAGTCGGACATCGATGCGGAAGTGCGGAAGATCGAAGCGGCGCTCGGGGACATGGAGTTCCGCAACATGCTCAGCGGCACGGACGATAAACGGAACGCCATCCTCACCATCCACTCCGGAGCCGGCGGTACCGAGTCGCAGGATTGGGCCGAGATGCTCCTGCGTATGTATATGCGCTGGTGCGAACAGAACGGCTATAAGATCTCCCTTGCCGAACGCCAGGATGGCGACGGTGCCGGCATCAAGAGTGCTACCATCGAAGTGATGGGTGATTTCGCGTTCGGCTATCTGAAAGCGGAGATCGGTGTCCACCGTCTGGTGCGCATCTCGCCCTTCGATGCCAACAAACGTCGTCACACCTCCTTTGCCTCCGTCTTCGTCTATCCAGAGATCGAGGATGATGTGGAGATCGAGATCAATCCTGCGGATATCGAGATGGACACCTACCGCGCCGGCGGGAAGGGAGGACAGAACGTCAACAAGGTCGAGACCGCCGTCCGACTGCGTCACATCCCCAGCGGTGTGGTGGTGGCCTGCCAGGAGGAACGTTCCCAGTTCCAGAACCGGGAACGGGCCATGAAGATGCTCAAATCCCGACTCTATCAGATCCGGAAGGAGGAGGAAGAGGCACGGCTCGCGGCGATCGAAGGGACCAAGAAGAAGATCGAGTGGGGGAGCCAGATCCGTTCCTATGTCTTCCATCCGTATAACATGGTGAAGGACCATCGTACCGAACACGAGACCAGCGATGTACAGGGAGTAATGGACGGCGATCTCGATAAGTTCATCAAAGCCTACCTGATGCAATCCAGCAATCAAAAGACGGTCTGACATGTCCTTCACGACGCTCGTCGCACGGCGGTTCCTGCAGTTCCGGCGCTCCACCCGTGCGCAGAGCTTCCTCTCGTTCGTCACGATCATCTCCATCGTCGGCGTCGCACTCGGCGTTGCCTCCCTCATCATCGCCCTCACCATCCTCGGCGGCTTCGAGAAGGAGTTGAAGGAGAAGGTGGTCGGATTCACCACCCACATCCAGGTGAGCACCTACACCAATCAACCCATCCGCTATTATGACAATGTGGAACGGAAACTACGGGAGGAAATCCCGGAACTCCGCTCCGTCTCGGCGTACATCGCCAAAGAGGGGATGGTCAATTTCGGCGATGCCACGGAAGGGGTCATCGTTAAAGGGATCGAATCGACCGATTCCGCGGCGGGCATCGGACGATACCTCACGGAAGGCGCACTGGACCTGCGGCAGTTTGATACAGGACTGTACGGGTGTGCTGTGGGACGGAAACTGCTCACGACCCTTGGCGCTTCACTCCACGATACACTCCTCGTCTTCGGTCTGCAGGGACATATCCAGACCTCCATTGCCCCCAGCGTGCTCGCCTTCGTGGTGAACGGTGTCTATGAATCCGGCATGTCCGAATACGACGATATCTACTTCTTTGTGAGCATCCCCGCTGCGCAGCATCTGGTCAATTTCGAAGGGGCGGTCTCCGGGTTCGAGGTGATGGTGCAGGATGTGGACAGTGTGCAGACGGCCGCGGACCGTATCGTGGAGGTGCTTGGATATCCCTTTACAGCCCGCACGCTCTTCCAGTTATACCGCAACCTCTTCACCTGGATCGAACTGCAGAAGGAACCGATTCCGATCATTCTGGGCCTCATCATCGCCGTTGCTGCGGTGAATGTGATCGGAACACTGCTGATGCTGGTCCTGGAGAAACGGAAGCAGGTCGGCATCCTCCGGTCGCTCGGCGCCTCCGCACGTTCCATCCGCCGCATCTTCGTGATGAACGGCGTCATCATCGCCGTGGCCGGGACTCTTCTGGGCAATGCGGTCGGCTTCCTCGTCTGCTGGGTCCAGCAGCAATACCACATCATCACACTTCCGTCGACCATCTATTTCATGAAGACGGTACCGATCCACTTCCGGGCGGAACACTTCCTCATCGTCTCCGCCGTCAGTATCACACTCTGTATCCTGGCGGCCTATATCCCGGCGCGGCTCGCATCCCGGATGGATCCCATCAAAGCGATACGGCTCGGCTGATGCGGTACACCTTTTTCATAGCGAAACGGTATCTGCTCGCCCGGAAAGAGGCGGGATTCATCACCGTCATCTCCATGATCTCCGTGCTCGGGGTGACCGTCGGCGTCGCGGCGCTCATCGTCGTCCTCTCGGTCTTTAACGGATTCAACGGACTGGTGACCGATATCCTCGTCGGTTTCGATCCGCATGTGCGCATCCAGGTGCCGGCCGCAGCGGGGGATTCGGTGGTCACTGCCGTCCGTTCAGCGCTGCAGGAGCAGCCAGAGGTCGCTGCGTTCTCTCCGTACGTCTCCGGAAAAGGGATGATGATCTCCAAACGGACCACCAAAGTGATCTTCATCCGCGGTCTGGAGACCGATGCTCTGCCGTCCGTCTCCGGCGTTGCTTCCAGTATGGTGATGGGGAACGCACGCTTCGCTCCGGATGCGGATGAGATCGTCATCGGGTACAGTCTGGCGGACAAACTCGGCATCGGTCTGGATGATACACTCTATATCGTGACCTCTGCCGGCGTGCGGGATGCGTTGACCGGCATGGCGCTGCCGCAGCTGTTCGCCCTGCGGGTGATCGGCATCTATGAGGCGCGCAACAAGGAATACGACGGCGTCTATGCCTTCACCTCACTGAATACGGCCGGCGCCTTGTTCGCCGCGGAGCGGTACCATGGTTTTGATGTCCGTCTCAGCTCGATCGACCGGTCGGACGAACTCGTGGAAGAACTGCGTGCCCGTTTCGGGGATACTGACATCGTTCAGTCCTGGTTCGATCTGCACCGGGACCTCTATTCCGTCATGCAGGTGGAGCGGTGGTCCGCCTTCATCATCCTGGCGCTCATCATTGCCGTGGCATCGTTCAATCTGCTCGGCTCCCTGACCATGACGGTCATCGAGAAGACTCGTGACATCGGTATCCTGAAGGCGATGGGTGCCACTCAGAAGGATATCATGACCATTTTCCGGCTGGAAGGGGTGCTGGTCGGTGTGGTCGGTTCCGTCTTAGGGTTATTGCTCGGGACGTTCATCTGCTGGCTGCAGGTGGAGTTCCAGCTGTTCGCACTCGATCCGAGCGTGTATATCATCCCGGCCATACCGATCGAGATGAGGACGATGGACCTCATCCTCGTTCCGTTGTCCGCTCTGTTCCTCTGTTCACTGGCTGCCTATCATCCTGCCAAACGCGCAGCGATGCTGCAGCCTTCCGACGCTGTCCGATGGGAGTGAAATGATCCTCGAAGCGAAGCATATCAAGAAACGGTACGGTTCTGCATCGGCCGGATACCTCGAGGTCCTGAAAGGGGTCTCTGTCTCGTTCACTCAGGGTGAGATCGTAGCGGTGGTCGGTCAATCAGGTGCAGGCAAAAGCACCCTGGTGCATATGCTGGGACTTCTCGACCGGCCGACGGAAGGGGAAGTCCTCTTCGCCGGAAAGGATGTCACACGGTACTCCGATGAACAGATCTCGAAGGTCCGGAATGAGAGCATCGGTTTCGTCTTCCAGTTCCATCATCTGCTGCCGGAGTTCTCCGCTCTGGAGAACGTGCTGATGCCGGCCTATATCGCCGGCAGAAGCGGCCAGGCTGTAACGGCGAAAGCACTCGCTTTGCTGGAGGATGTGGGGCTTGCAGAACGGGCATCCCACCGTCCTGCCGAACTTTCCGGCGGGGAACAGCAGCGTGTGGCCGTAGCCCGCTCCCTGATGAACGATCCCAGCATCGTCTTTGCTGATGAACCCTCGGGCAACCTGGATGCCGAGAATGCCGACCGCCTCCATGACCTGCTCTTCTCCCTGCGCGAGAAACATGGGCGGACATTCGTGATCGTCACCCATAATAAGGACCTGGCATCGCGTGCTGACCGCATTATTACCCTCCAAAACGGCCTCATCGTCCCATAATCATACTTTGATGCCACTTGACAGGGAAGCAATTTGTCCGTATATTAGCACTCGAAATGAGAGAGTGCTAAGAATTTATCCCTCTCATAACTTGATATAAAACAATATGTTACAAGGAGGACCTATGAAGATTCATCCGCTTTCAGATCGTATCGTTGTAAAACCGGCGGAAGCCGAGGAAAAGACCAAGGGCGGTCTGTTCCTTCCGGATACTGCAAAAGAGAAACCGGTGTGGGGTGAAGTGATCGCTGCCGGCCCGGGAAAGACCACGGACGACGGCAAGAAGGTCCCGATGGAAGTGAAAGTCGGGGACAAGGTGCTGTACGGGAAATATTCCGGAACGGAGATCTCCGTTGATGGACAAGAGGTCCTGATCATGCGCGAGAGCGACATCTTCGCGATCATGCCGAAATAATCCAACTGAAACCGAATATCAATCCAAGGAGATAGAACAATGGGTGCGAAAATTATCACGTTCGAATTCGATGCACGTGCCGGTCTGAAGCGCGGTGTCGATCAGCTGGCGAATGCCGTGAAAGTGACGCTCGGTCCGAAGGGCCGCAATGTCGTCATCGAGAAGAAATTCGGCGCTCCGACCGTCACCAAGGACGGCGTGACCGTGGCGAAGGAAGTGGAGCTCGAGGATGCCATCGAGAACATGGGTGCGCAGATGGTGCGCGAGGTCGCGTCGAAGACCTCCGATGTTGCCGGTGACGGCACCACCACCGCCACCGTGCTGGCACAGGCGATCGTCCGCGAAGGACTCAAGAACGTCACCGCCGGTGCGAACCCGATGGACCTGAAGCGCGGTATCGACCTCGCGGTCACGAAGGTCATCGAGCGTCTCAAGGCGATGAGCAAGACCGTCGAAGGGAAGAAGGAGATCGCCCAGGTCGGTACGATCTCGGCGAACAACGATCCGACGATCGGTAACCTGATCGCGGATGCCATGGAGAAGGTCGGCAAGGACGGCGTCATCACCGTCGAAGAGGCGAAGGGCACCGAGACCACCGTGGACGTGGTGGAAGGTATGCAGTTCGACCGTGGGTATCTCTCCCCGTATTTCGTCACCAACGCGGATACGATGGAAGCCGAGCTTGAGAACCCCTACATCCTGATCCATGACAAGAAGATCAGCGCCATGAAGGACCTGCTCCCGATCCTGGAGAAGATGGCCCAGTCCGGCCGTTCCATCCTGATCATCGCGGAAGAGGTGGAAGGCGAAGCGCTCGCCACCCTCGTGGTGAACAAACTGCGCGGCACGCTCCGTGTGGTCACCGTGAAAGCCCCGGGCTTCGGCGACCGCCGCAAAGCGATGCTCGAGGATATCGCGATCCTCACCGGCGCACAGGTCATCTCGGAAGAGAAGGGCTACAAGCTGGAGAATGCCACGCTGGCCTACCTTGGTACCGCCAAGAAGGTCGTCGTCGACAAGGATAACACCACCATCGTCGAAGGCGCCGGCAAATCCGAGGATATCAAGAAGCGTATCGCGGAGATCAAGAGCCAGGTGGACAAGACCACGTCCGACTACGATAAGGAGAAGCTCCAGGAACGTCTCGCGAAGCTCTCCGGCGGTGTTGCCGTGCTGAAGATCGGTGCATCGACCGAGGTCGAGATGAAGGAGAAGAAGGCCCGCGTCGAGGATGCGCTGCATGCCACCCGCGCAGCGGTGGAAGAGGGTATCGTTCCCGGCGGCGGCGTTGCACTGCTCCGCGCGATCGATGCGCTCAACGATGTGAAGACCGCCAATGCCGATCAGGCCACCGGCGTCCAGATCCTGCGCCGCTCGCTCGAAGAGCCGCTGCGCCAGATTGTCGCCAACGCCGGTCTCGACGGATCCGTCGTCGTGGACAAGGTGAAGGCCGGCAAGGATGACTTCGGCTTCAACGCTCTGACCGAGACCTACGAGAACCTCATCAAGGCGGGCGTCATCGATCCGACCAAGGTGAGCCGCGTTGCCGTGGAGAATGCAGCCAGCGTTGCATCGCTGCTTCTCACCACCGAAGCGACCATCGTGGAGAAACCGGAAGAGAAGAAGGCTGCTCCCGCTATGCCCCCGGGCGGCGGCATGGGTGACATGTATTGATCCGTCCCCGCACCGTTCCTTCCGGACGGTGAGCACCGACAACAACGAACCCCCGGCCGATACACTTGGCCGGGGGTTTTTTATTGTTTATATTGAGGAAAATGAAAGGTCGCACCATGGCATTCTCCGATTCTGTCGCTCAGATCCAGAAGAAACTCAAAGAATACTCGCTGGACGGCTGGCTCCTCTACAATTTCCGCGGCGTCAATCCGTTCGCATCGAAGATCCTGGAGATGACCTCCGGGAAACTCTCCTCCCGCCGCTATTTCTATTACATCCCCGCCTCCGGCACACCGCAGAAACTGGTGCACAGCATCGAACAGTACGATCTGGACCATCTGCCGGGCGAGAAGACCATCTACAACCGCTGGACCACGCTCCATGCAGGAGTGAAGAAACTCCTTGGCGGTGCCCGGAAGGTCTGTATGGAGTACTCTCCCAATAATGACATTCCGTACCTGTCAAAGGTGGATGCCGGCACGCTGGAATTCGTCCGCTCGTTCGGCGTGGAGGTCGTCTCCTCCGGTGATATCGTACAGTATTTCGAGGCCCGGTGGAGCGATGAACAGTATGCCGATGCACAGACGACGGCGAACATCCTGCTGCGGACCATCGATACCGCGTTCAATTTCATCGGCGAACGGCTCCGCAGCGGCGCGAAGGTGACCGAGTACGATGTGCAGCAGCTCATCATGAAGGAGTTCGAAGCGAACCAGCTCACCACGTATGCACCGGCGAACTGTTCCGTGAACGGCAACGGTGCCAACCCGCATTACGATCCGAGTGCGTCACACTCCGCCGAGATCCGCAAAGGGGACCATATCCTGATCGACTGGTGGGCCAAGATGAAGAAACCGGGTGCGGTCTATGCCGATTTCACCTGGGTCGGCTACGCAGGGAAGCAGGTGCCGGCGAAGTATCAGGAGGTGTTCGATATCGTGAAAGGAGCCCGCGATGCGGCAGTGGAACATCTGCGCAGGGAGTTCTCCGCCGGCCGGCCTGTGCGCGGCTGCGATGTGGATGATGTCACCAGGAAGCATATCGAAGAACGCGGATACGGTCAGTACTTCGTCCACCGCACCGGTCATAACATCGGAGAGGAAGTGCACGGCAACGGAGCGCACATCGACAACTTCGAGACGATGGACGTGCGCGAGATCATCCCGGAGACCTGTTTTTCCATCGAACCGGGCATCTATCTTCCCGGTGAATTCGGGATCCGTCTGGAGATCGATGTGTACATCGGAAAGAACAAAGAGGTCATCCTGCTCGGGGACCGGGTGCAGGACCGCATCGTGACCATCGATTGCTGATCGTCCCGGACCGCTGAAGAACAAAAAAGCCGACAGGTCACTGTCGGCTTTTTTTGTTTCACATCAGATGCGGTTCTTGTGCCGCAGGACCCTCGTCCAATGGACGATCTGTTTCTTCACCTCATTGGGGGCTGTACTGCCGGCCGACCGCTTGTGGTCGATGGAATTCTGCGGGTCGAGCAGATGGAACAGGTCCTCCGAGAACTTCGGCGAGAACTTGTGCAGGTCCCGCAGGGTGAGACCGGAGAGCGGCAGGGAGTGTTCGATGCAGTACCCCACGATCCGTCCGGTGATGGAATGGGCGTCCCGGAACGGCACGCCGGCCTTCACCAGATAGTCCGCGATCTCGGTCGCGGTCAGGAAATCGTTCTTCAGCTCCTCTGAGAACCGATCCTTGCGGAAGGTCGTGTGGACGAATACGTGGGTCATGATGAAG
The DNA here is from genome assembly GCA_013361065.1 of Bacteroidota bacterium. Lineage (GTDB taxonomy): Bacteria > Bacteroidota > Ignavibacteria > UBA10030 > UBA8401 > UBA8401. The sequence goes on along the minus strand of JABWAK010000103.1, from coordinate 3,189 downwards.
AGGCACTCACGGGTCGTGTTCACGGCATCGAACATCGGATGCTTGTCCTCCTGCATGTCCCGGTTATAGGCCAGCGGCAGTCCTTTCATCAGGGTGAGGATGTTCATCAGGTCCCCGTACACCCTTCCGACCTTCCCGCGCGTCAGTTCGGCCATGTCCGGATTCTTCTTCTGCGGCATGATGCTGCTGCCGGTCGTATACGCATCGTCCGTCCTCGCGAAATCGAACTCCTGCGACGACCAAAGCACCAGTTCCTCCGCCATCCGGCTGAGATGCATCATGATGCCGCTGCAGACTGCCGTGACCTCGATGATATGGTCACGGTCCGAGACCGCATCGATACTGTTCTCCAGCACGGCATCGAATCCGAGTTTCCGGGCGACCAGCGCACGGTCGATGGGGAAGGAGGTGCCGGCCATCGCGGCGGCCCCGAGCGGCAGACGGTTGACGCGTTTATAGCAGTCTGCTAGCCGTTCATGGTCCCGCTCCAGCATGGAGACGTACGCCAGCAGATGATGGGACAGATAGACCGGCTGGGCGCGCTGCAGATGGGTATAGCCCGGCATGATGGTGCCGAAGTACTTCTCCGATTTATAGAGCAGCACCCGCTGGAACTGGGTGACCAGCTTTTTCAGTTCCGTGATCGCCGTACGGAGATAGAGCCGCTCATCCAGTGCGACCTGGTCGTTCCGGCTCCGGCCGGTGTGCAGCTTGCCGCCCATCGCACCGACTTTCTGGATCAGCCGCTGCTCGATCGCCATGTGGATGTCCTCCTTCTCCCACGAAAGGCTCAGCGTGCCGGCCTCGATCTCCGCCAGGATCTCCTTCAGACCTTTCCGGATGCGCCGTGCCTCCTCCGCGGTGATGATGCGGCAGGCGGCAAGCATCTCCACATGGGCGATGCTGCCGCGGATATCCTCCTGGTACAACGCCTTGTCCAGGTCGATGGATGATGAGAAGCGCAGTGCGGCTTCGGACAGGGGGGCTTTGAAGCGGCCGCCCCACAGGGAAGGGGAGTGTGCCATGATGTTCTCCGGTCGATGGTCAGTCCGGACGGTACGACCCGTCCGGACTGGGATAATATACAAAAAAAAACCTGACCGGTCGGCCAGGTTTTTCAGGTCAGCGGACCTGCGAACTACTCACGTACCACCCACACCTTCACCTTGGCGGTGACCTTGGTGTGGAGTTTCACCGGGACCTCGAAGATGCCGAGGGTCTTGATCGGCTCTTCCAGTTCGATGATGCGCTTATCGATGGAATAACCTTTCTCGGTGAGGGAGTCCGCGATCATCTGTGACGTCACGGCGCCGAAGAGCTTATCGTCCTCGCCGACCTTCATGGTGATGGTCAGCGAAACGCTGGCGAGCTGTGCCGACAGTTTCTCGGAATCCTGCACGATCTTCTCCTCTTTGCGGGCGAGGGACTTCTTCTCCTGCTCGAGGGCTTTCAGGTTCCCTTCGGTCGCCCGGAAGGCGATGCTGCGCGGGATCAGATAGTTGCGCGCGAAGCCGTCCTTCACATCGACGACGTCGCCGATGCTGCCGAGGGTGCTGTAGTTTTGACGTAGAATGACTTTCATATGCTCAGACCTCTTTCAATTACTTGATGGCTTCGGATGTGAAGGGAAGGAGCGCGATGTGGCGCGCGCGTTTGATGGCCTGCACGAGCTGACGCTGGTACTTCGCGCTGGTCCCGGTGATGCGCTTCGGGATGATCTTTCCCTGCTCATTGATGAACTTGCGCAGCAGCTTCTCATCCTTGAAATCGATGTAGATGGTGCCGGCTGCCGTGAACCGGCAGGTGCGCTTCTTCTTCTGGGCATCCTTGCGGCCGTCGCGGCGGTTGTCGCGGTTGCCGTCACGGCGGAATCCGCCACCATCGCGGCTGTTGCTGTTGAACGATGAACGCTCTCTCATGCTGTAGCTCCTTTTCCGGCAGTCTTGCCTGCTTCATGTGCCGCGGCTTTCGCTGCTTCTTCGGCGGCGACCGCTTCGCTGATCGGTGTCTTCTGACCGACCTCGCGGGCCTTCAGTGCTTTCTTGTTCAGTTCCACGGTGAGGAACCGGATGATGTTCTCGTTCAGCAGGTACTGGCGTTCCAGCTTCGCGATCAGATCGCCCTGCGCTTTGAACTCATAGAGAACGTAGAAGCCGTTGTTCTTCTTCTTGATGGCGTACGCGAGGCGGCGGCGTCCCCATTTCTCGAGGGCGCGCAGTTCGCCTGCGTTCTTGGTGATGAAGTCCTTTATCTTCTCGATCTCCGCTTCGATCTGAGCATCCTCGAGCGTCGCATTGATGATGATAATGGACTCATAGATCTTCGGTTGGTGTTGCATGAACATCCTCCTCTGGACATATGACCCCGCCCCCTGCGGTGTGCAGGTGCGGAGTAGGGTTTAGTGAGTCAGTTTTTCACGGGGAAAAACTCATTCCGCAGATGCGGAACTGAAAAAATTCCTGTTGAACCGGCTCATGGCCGGTCCGATCCCCGCCGCAGCCCACTGGATGCATGCGTCGTGCGCATGGGTGAGCAGCTGGGGGAGGAGTCTCTCTTCGTCCGGTTCGAACGGGGACAGCACATAGTCCGCCATGGAACCGTGGGTATGCTCTGCCGGCATCGTCGATCCGCCGACGCCGATCCGCAGCCGGGGGACCTCGACGGTCTGCAGGCACTCGATGACCGAGGCCAGACCGTTGTGGCCGCCGTCGCTGCCCTGCGGCCGCAGCCGGAGGGTGCCGAACGGGATCTGGAAATCATCATAGACCACGAGCAGATCGCTGACCGTCACATCGTACCGCGCCCGGAAGGCGAGGACCGCTTCCCCGCTCGCATTCATGTACGTCATCGGCAGCAGGAGTGCGAACTCCTCACCGCCAGCCGTGCAGTGATAACTCTCGAACAGGTCGGTATGCAAGAGAGGGGACGCGGTGTGAGCGCGGCCGAATGCGTCCGCCAGCATGAATCCGACGTTGTGACGCGTGCGGGCATACCGGGGACCGGGATTCCCCAATCCAACGATGCATTTCACGGAGAGACTCCGTTGTCAAAGAACACACATGACACTTACTTCTTGGCCGGGGCCGCTGCTTCGCCTTCCGCAGGCTTCTTGCCCTTGGTGATGACCTCGGGTTCCGCTGCCGCTGCTGCTGCATCCGGAGCTGCACCCGCTGCCGCGCCCTCTTCCTT
>JABWAK010000102.1 GCA_013361065.1 Bacteroidota bacterium | reverse complement strand
AAACGGCTGGGCCATCGGCAGCGATGTCGGAGAAACACAGCAGGTGAATGTCCGGGCATGGTATCCCAATCCCCGCCTGAAGAACCTTCCGAACACCGACCGGCAGAAGAACATCGGATACTATCGGAATGCGAACGACCCCAATGCACCTGCGACGCCGTTCCTGGATCTTGCCACCGATACCGCCTGGGTCTATCCGCCCAAGTCCCGCGATTCGCTCACTTATGCTTTCGATCCGCTCGGCGTGGAAGCAACATGGAAGAAAGGGGGCGTGAATGTGCCGGTGACCTCCTACAGCTGGCATAGTCTGGACATGCTGAGCACCGGGGATACCATGAAGTTCCTGGAGAACCAGCTGATCGGCTTCACCATCCTGAACAATGCGACCAGTGCCAACGGGATCCGGCAGGAGATCCTCTCTGCTCCGCTTCCCGATCATCCGTACCACTCATTCAAATTCTATCCGAACGGCCGTCTCTCCGCGATCGACCGGGGCTGGTGGATGCGCGGTGACTTCGAATGGGGGATGTACATGGTCGTGGAGTACACGAAGAACCCGCGTCCGAAGATCATCACCAAACGGCTGTTGAACACCGCAACGACTCAGCCCCGGCCAGTGACGGCCGCGATCAAAGTGGAGAAAGTGAGCGATCCTGTCGACGTGAAACTCTTCTCACGTATCAACGCGCAGCCGTGGCAGTCGTCTGCCATGACAAGGACCGAAGGATTCGATCATGCCGGAACACTCCCGTCCGCCCAGCCCGGCGATTCGATGTTCTATTATTACACTGCGACCGATTCCGGGAAACGGACCACGACCTCACCAACCTTCGCGTACGCCGTTCTGAAGAAGAAGAAACCGCTGCTGCTGTTGTACAACGGTAAGAACCTCCCGACCGGTATCGTCGACCCGACGATCTATCTGAAGTATACGATGAAGACCGATTTCGGAGCGGAACCGTACTATGATTTCTGCGACATCAGTTTCTTCACCGTTCCGGAACTGCACACCCTGATGGAACAATACTCCGTGATCCTGGAAGTGACCGGGGACGGCAGTGCTCGGGATCTTACCCACTATTCCGGTGAGTGGCTGAAGAACAGTGCTACCCTTCCTGCGGGTGCGAAGCGATATTATCTCCTCTCGGACCAGGACCACGGCATCATCAGCAATTATCAGGACACCGTATTCACGGGCGATGATCCCCATGCAGAGTTCTTCGGTGTGCAGGGAATTGTCAATCAGGATTTCCCGAAGATCCAGAACATCATGAAGGAGGTCACCTTCCCGTGGCAGCTCACCGCAACACCAAAGATCGCCGGCGATCCGGTGTTCGGTTTCATCCCTGCGGCTTTGGCGAAGGATACGGTGACGTTGTGGTACCATCCATACTACGAAGTTCCTCTCTATACCAATCGCATGGATCAGTTGGCGCCCGCGGAGAACGGTACGGTCATCTTTACTGATTCGAAGAACGGGTACCCGGTCGGGATCACTGCGTCCGATCCGAACGGGAAATGGCGCTCCTACTTCCTTGCCTTCGACTGGATGGCGCTCGATGTCCGCAGCGATACATCGTCGGTATTGTATGAATATCCGTTCCTCGATCCGAAGTATCAGTGGATCTCGGATATCCAGAATATCGGCAAGACACTGGCGGCGCTTGCCGGACCGACAGCCGTTACGGCAGAACATAATGTGCCGCATGGCTTTAGTTTGGGACAGAACTATCCGAACCCATTCAATCCAGTGACCACCATCCCCTTCTCCATTCCGGCGAACGGTCATGCCGAACTCGCCGTCTTTGACCTGCTTGGCAGGAAGGTCCAGACCCTCCACCGCGGATGGATCGCCTCCGGAGCCTATACGGTCACCTTTGACGGCAGCACCCTGCCCAGCGGTCTCTATCTCTGCCGTTTGAGTGCCGGCGACCGGCACTTTACACGGAAATTGCTGCTGGTGAAATAAGAACAGTCCCCCCCGAACTCCCCTAAAATAAGCGATTCCCTGCGGTACAGAGGGAACTATTCGCTTTCCCTTTCTGCGAAATCCCCGTATCTTTCCGCACCAACGCCGGGAGCAAACATCTTCCGACCGTCCGAATGACACTCTCACACTCAAACAGAGTCCACTATGGTCATCACCAATAAATCCGTTCTTGTGCTCGGCGGCTGGGGGCTCGTCGGCTCCGCCATCTGCCGGAAATTGATGGAAGAGAAGCCGAAAAGGATCATCCTTACCTCCCTGAAGGAATCCGAAGCGAAAGAAGCGTGTGAAACGATGCGGCGCGAATACCCGAAGGCCGGGAAGAACTTCTTCGTCCCCTGGTGGGGCAACATCTTCGTGCGGAACGAGTTCAAGGACCTGACCCGCGAGGAGATCCTGAACGATGCCGCCAAGCGGTCCAAGTTCCTGGAGGATGTCATCGATGAACTCACTCCTCCGGTCCTCGAACGCTCCGCCCTCTACCAACTGATCAACAAGTACCGTCCCGACATCGTCATCGATTGTATCAACTCCGCCACCGCCATCGCCTATCAGGACATCTTCCAGAGCTCCCGCGACGTGCTCATCTCCCTGAAGGGGGACGGTGCGAATCTGCGCGAAGCAGTGGAACGGCTGCTCGCCACCCAGTACACCCCGCAGCTCATCCGGCATGTGCAGATCTTCTACCGCTCCATGAACATCGCCAAGACCGGCATCTATGTGAAGATCGGCACGAGCGGTACCGGCGGTATGGGACTCAACATTCCCTACACACACAGCGAGGAGAAACCGTCCCGCGTGCTGCTCTCCAAATCGGTGGTGGCGGGCGCGCACACCATGCTGCTGTTCCTGATGGGCCGGACGCCTGATGCGCCGATCACGAAGGAAATCAAACCGACCGGTGCCATCGCCTGGAAGAAGATCGCGTACGGTGAGATCGCGAAGCGCGGTAAGCCGATCGATCTGGTGGACTGCGCCCCGGACAACGGCGTGGAACTGAAAGGGAAGTTCAGCATCCGCATGAAGAGCGCTGCAATACCGACCGGCGAACGGCTCCGCTCGGTGTTCATCGATACCGGTGAGAACGGTATCTTCTCCCGCGGCGAGTTCGAAGCGATCGCTACGCCGGGACAGATGGAGTTCGTCACGCCCGAGGAGATCGCCGAATCGGTCCTCTACGAGATCCGCGGCGGCAACACCGGCCATGACATCATCAACGCCCTGGATAATGCGACACTCTCCCCCACCTACCGCGCAGGGTTCATGTTCCAGGGTGCGCTGGAGAAGATGAAGCAATTGGAGAAGCAGCACGACACGAACAGCGTCGCGTTCGAGATGCTCGGTCCGCCCCGTCTCTCCAAACTGCTGTACGAAGCACATTTGCTCAAGAAGATCTATGGCACCGTCCCGGCGGTCCTGAAAGCCCCGGCCAAACGGATGTCGCAGGAGGTGACGGAGTATCTGCAGAAGGACGATGCTCTCCGTTCCCAGATCATCTCCATCGGCATCCCGATCCTGCTGCCGAACGGCACCACGCTGCTCCGCGGCAACGAGGTGAAGATCCCTGCGTACCGCGGCATCAACGAACTGAACATCACCCCGGAATCGATCGAGGAATGGGCCCATGCCGGATGGATCGACCTGCGCGCTTCCAATATGGAACAATGGAAGCAGCGGCTGCTCGAGATCAAGAAGGAAGTGGAACTGTACGTTGCCAACGATACCAGCTCGCGTAATTTCAGGACGATGGAGTACTGGTCCAACTTCAATGACATCGATGCCGGTAAGATCGTCGGCTGGATCTTCACTGAAGAAGAGAAAGGGAAACGGATGAAGTCGTGATCCGTCCCTGTTCATTTTTGTTCACCCATAACGACACCACCAACAGATGAGGTCACAATGAAAGCACTGCGCACACTCTGGGCGTTCCTGTTCCTGCTCACCGGCATCCTGTTCGCCGGCGAAGGGATGTGGACGTTCGACAATCCCCCCAAGAAACTGCTCAAAGAGAAATACGGATTCGAGGTCACTCAGGACTGGCTGGACCATGTCCGCATGGCGTCCGTCCGCTTCAATGACGGCGGCTCCGGCTCCTTCGTCTCCCCCAACGGTCTGGTGATGACGAATCATCACGTCGGGCTTGGACAGCTGCAGAAGATGTCCAAAGAAGGGAACGACTACGTTGCCAACGGTTTCTATGCCAGGACGAACGCTGAGGAAGTGAAATGCGTCGATCTGGAACTGAACGTGCTGATGGCCATGCAGGATGTCACCCCGAAAGTGGCCGATGCGATAAAATTCAAGAGCGGACAGGAAGCCGCGGTCGCACGGCGCGCCGTGCTGGCCCAATTGCAGAAGGAGATCGGCGAAAAGACCGGCATGCGTGCCGACCTGGTGACGCTCTATAATGGAGCGGAATACTGGATCTACTCCTACAAGAAGTTCACCGATATCCGTCTGGTGATGGCGCCGGAACAGCAGATCGCGTTCTTCGGCGGCGATCCGGACAACTTCACCTTCCCGCGCTATGACCTGGATATGTGCTTCTTCCGCGTGTACGAGAACGGTAAGCCGTACAATCCCCCGCATTATCTGAAATGGAAGACCGCCGGTGCAGCGGACGGCGAGCTGGTCTTCACCTCCGGCCATCCCGGCTCCACCGCCCGGCAGCAGACCATGGCGCAGATCGAGTACCTGCGCGATTATCAGATCCCCTACCAGCTGAAGAACTTCAAACGCCGGCTCGAAGCGCTCAAAGCGTATTCGGCCCGAGGCGAGGAACAGAGCCGCCGTGCCCTTTCCCTGATCTTCGGCCTCGAGAACTCCCAGAAGGCGATCGGCGGACAGTATGCCGGTCTGCTGGACAAGAACCTGATGGCGAAGAAACAGAGCGATGAACAACAGCTGCGGGAGCGCGTGAATGCCAATCCGGAACTGAAGGCGCAGTATGCCTGGGCATGGGATACCATCGCCGCTGCGATGGCACGCAACAAGACGATGTTCAATGAACTCACCTACCGCGGCGTGACCGGTTCCCTCGCACCGCGTGCACTCACCATCGCACGCTACGCCACCGAGATGAAGAAACCGAACGGCGAACGGCTGCCGCAGTACCAGGATGCCAATCTGAAAGTGACGCTCGAGAACCTCTACTCCCCCGCACCGATCTATCTCGATTTCGAGCAGGTGCAGCTGGAGGACCGGTTCTCGGAAGCACTCGAAGTGCTCGGCGCGAACGATCCGTGGGTGAAGGCGGTGCTGGACGGCCGCACACCCCAAGCCGCAGCCGAACTGCTCATCACCACCACGCGCATCAGCGATGTGGCGTTCCGCAAAGCACTCATCGAAGCGGGCAGCGACGAGATCCTGAAATCGAACGACCCGATGATCAAGATGGCGCTCCGCATCGCACCGATCGGTGACGAGATGCGCGCCTGGCAGGAGAAGAACGTGAACGCCGCGCTGGCATCGGCGGTGGAAGCGACCGGCAAGGCACGGTTCGCGGTGTACGGCAAGGAACTGCCGCCCGATGCGAACTTCACGCTGCGCCTCTCTTACGGCGAAGTGAAAGGGTTCCCGATGAACGGGACCAAGGCGCCGAGCCTGACGACCATGTACGGACTCTATGACCGCGCCTATAGCTTCCAGAACCAGAAGGACTTCGAACTCCCGAAACGGTTCCAGGATGGCGTCGGAAAACTGAACCTGACCACCCCGATGAACTTCGTCTCCACGAACGACATCATCGGCGGCAACTCCGGTTCGCCGGTGATCAATGCGAAAGCGGAAGTGGTGGGACTCATCTTCGACGGGAACATCGAGAGCCTTCCCGGACGCTTCGCGTATTCGGAAGAGAAGAACCGCGCCGTCTCCGTCCACCCCGGCGTGATGATCGAAACGATGCGCAAGCTCTATGATGCAAACATCCTTGCGGACGAACTGGAAGGAATCCTGACCAAGCCGGAGCCGAAGAAGGAATCACCGGTGAAGGCGACCAAGCCGGCCGCAAAGAAGAAAAAGAGATAACGGAACATCAGCTGTTCCCGCCCTCCACCGAAAGGCATCCCGATCACGGGATGCCTTTCTTGTTTTCCGGGATTTGCTATATTACTGTATGCACTCCTTCGAACGACTGAACCGGCTTCCTCCCTATGTCTTCTCCGTGGTGAACGACCTGATGTTCACGGCACGGCGCAACGGCGAGGATATCATCAACCTCGGCATGGGGAATCCCGATCAGCCGACCCCGGCGCATATCGTGGAGAAACTGAACGAGGCATCGCAGAAAGGGGTGAACCACCGCTACTCCGCCTCCAAAGGGATCGCGAAGCTGCGGCTGGCGGTCTGCGACTGGTACGAGCGCAAATTTTCTGTGACCCTCGATCCGAACACCGAAGCGGTGGCGACCATCGGGTCCAAAGAAGGACTGGCACATCTGGCGCTGGCCGTCTCCGGTCCCGGCGATACCATCCTCTGCTCCACTCCGGCCTATCCGATCCATCCGTACGCGTTCGTCATCGCCGGCGCGCAGGTCATTCATGTACATCTCTTCCCGCAGGAGTCTTTCCTGCAGCGAATCGCAGAGGCCTACCGGAACACCCATCCGAAACCGAAGTTCCTCGTCTTGAACTATCCCAACAATCCGACCACGGCGACGGTGGGACTTGAGTTCTTCGAGGAAGCGGTCGCCTTTGCGAAGGCGAATGACATCTATATCATCCATGACCTGGCATACGGCGACCTCGGGTTCAACGGATATCAGGCCCCATCCATCCTGCAGATACCGGGAGCGAAGGATGTTGCGGTGGAGTTCTCCACCCTGTCCAAGAGCTATAACATGGCAGGCTGGCGGGTAGGATTCTGCGTCGGCAACCGGGAGATCGTCGGCGCACTGGTGAAGATCAAAAGTTATCTGGACTACGGCATGTTCCAGGCGATCCAGATCGCTGCCATCGCCGCATTGAACGGTCCGCAGGAGTGTGTGGAAGAGATCCGTGCGACTTATGAGTCCCGCCGCAATGTGCTGGTGGAGGGATTGAACAAGATCGGCTGGAGGACGGAGGCGCCGCAGGCGTCGATGTTCGTCTGGTCACAGCTGCCGGAACCGCTCCATGCGCTCGGTTCCCTGGAAGCGGCCAAACGGCTTGTCGCCGGTGCGAAGGTCGCCGTCTCCCCCGGCATCGGATTCGGGGATGCCGGCGAAGGGTTCGTCCGCTTCGCGCTGATCGAGAATGAGGAACGGATACGGCAGGCGGTGCGCGGGATACGAAGCGTGCTGACTTCAGCGGAGGGCGGCAGATGAACGGACCGGGCTATTCCAGTATATGCCGCCTCCTCTTCCTGCTGTTCATCGCCGTGCCGCTCCGCGGCCAGGAGCACTTCAATGTCACCTTCCGGCTCGACTTCGCATCGGTCGATGCACTGTTGGAATTCAGCGAAGGACGTATTGCGAATGTGGACCGTGTTGCATCACTGCGGGGCAATCAGATCGCCGCGGCGACCAGCGCCCTGCTGGCACGGGAACCCTACTCCCGCGAACGGTTCGCACAGGAACTGGAACGGTTCCGGAACGGCGCCACTGCCGCCCGCGATATGTTCGGACTCTCGTCCGCCATCCGGTTCCGCAATGAGATCCGGACGCTCTCGCAGGAATCGAAGAAGCGTGCATTGGAGCGGCGGGTGATGGCAACCATCGCACCGTTCTTCCCGGAGAAGGCCCGGCTCAATGCGGTCATCCCGGTCTATTTTGTTGCGATGGGGAATGAGAATGCAGCCGCCTTCGTCCGCAGCATCGTCTGGCGGGATGATGTGCCGTACTTCGTCGGTGAAGGCGAGGGTGAACTGACCGTGGTGATGAACCTGACCCGGTCGGTGGAATACATCCGCGATGTGCAGGTGCAGTTCATCGACATGATGAGCACGCTGGCGCATGAATCGTTCCATGCGGTGTTCGGCCTCTACCAGCAACAGCAGCCGGTATGGCAGCAGATCTCCTCCCGTCCTGAACCACATTGGATCCTGGCGGAGTTGGTGCAAAATGAAGGGATCGCGTACCTGATCTCCCTGCAGCAGCGGAGCGGAGCACAGCTCTCCGCAGGACAGCTCTCCTCCTCCAAACAATCGGTCGCGGACCTGAATGCTGCACTCAATGAACTTGCCTCGCCGCAGCTGACCCGCGAGCGGGCACGCGACCTGATCATGAATTCCAACCTCTCCGGTTCCTATGAGAAGAACTACGGTGCATCGGCAGGCGTTCTGATGGCTTATGCCATCGATGCAAAATTGGGACGCAAGGCACTCACCGAAACACTCGAGCTCGGTCCGGCAGATTTCTTCTCCAAGTACCAGCAACTCGCGAAACAGTTCGGAGAGTTGCCGCAATTCGAAGCAGCAGTGATTGCACTGTTCCGGTGACACTTCTCTTCCCCCGATTCCCTCTACAATTCTCCCCCAATCAAGCTCTAACCGACTGATTAATCTGAATTTAGGCTGGGTATCCCGTATTTACGTAATAGCTTAAGCATCTATCAAATGGTACATTGTCAGAGCGATCCATCCGCGATCACATATACCCATTTTTCGGGTGTGGCACCAATGTACATCACTGCATGAAAACCGATCGAATCATGAGACCCTCAACTATCTTGACCTCCGCACGCTATTTCATCATGATCCTCATCGTTTGCGGGGCGCAGATTGCCTCCGCGCAGGATTCGACAGCCGCACCGACAGTCCAGCGATTATTCGGCTTTCAGTTCAGTCTGGTTTCCGGCACCGGCATCAGTTTCGGCACTGTGCAGGCGAACAATATCCGGCTGAAAGCGACCGGCGGATTCATCACGAATGATGATAAATCCACCTATTCGATCGGTGCCGACCTGCACTATGTTCTGGGCCGGGGGAATAAGGTCGAGGTGTCGGTCGGTCCCAGCTTCGGTATCATCGGCGGGACCAACGAACTAACCAAAACACGGATAGCGCTGGCAACAACGGTCGAGGTACCGTTCAACGGAGCGAATCATTATGAGAATGTCTGTGCCGGACTCGTCCTCTATTATCCGACCGTCTACATTTTGTCCGGCAATATCAATGTCACGGCAGGGCTCTATCTTTCCTATTATTTCTGAATTGATTCCGCGCTGCGGTCCTCACCCGCCGCAGTCTGATGTCCCGGATCGTCTATGACCCGAATATTCTGGATGTTCCAACTGTCGGCAGCATTTTTTCTGCTTTCCTGTGAGTCGCCGTTATCCGATGCCGAGATCACCGATCCGGGATTGATCGCCCCGGAGGTCACGGTGGTGAAAAGCAGGGATTACCGGACCATTGTGAGCTATGCATATGAGTGCATCATCAGAGATAAGGACGGCAAGTTCGTCGTCCTGAAAAACGGCTCCGTATTGCTGAACAAATACGCGATGAATTTGACCGAATCTCTGTTCGATTACAAGTATTACTCATTACCGGGTACCACCATCCCGTACTCCCTCGGAAAACCGTATATCTTCACGGTACGGCTGGCTAACGGTTCTTCGTATGATGCCGTGGTCGTCACTCCGGTCATCGATCTGTCCGCTCTGGCCGCACCGGCGAATGTCACACCGCCGGAGCAAATGTTCCTGCAATGGGCCGGCATCGATTCAAATGTCGTGATGCATTTCGAGTTGAAGATCTACTATCGGCTGAACGGGGAACAGAGCATGACACAACGCTCCATCGATATCCCGGCCCCTAAAGCTGCGAAGTTCTATCTGACGCCGGAACAGTACCTATCACCAGTGGGAACGACGTACGGCGTAGAAGTGACCCTGGTGGCCGAACTCGAAGGAACGATCGATCCCCGGTTCGGGAAGAACGGGAAAGCGACAGCACGTCAGTCGGTCAGTAAACTGGTCGGCGTACTCTGATCCACCGTGCGGCACATTCCAGAGGATCGCAGATTCCTCTAAGGGATGGATGAATGAATGGGCACTGTTGGATATGAACATCTGCACATCTGCGGACCATCAGAACACACTGGAGCCTGAATGAAACGAACATTGTCCTCGATCCTCACGATCATCGCTTTCATCCTGAGCGGATGTGAATCCCCGCTCTCCGACACCGAGATCACCGATCCCGGACTGATCGCGCCGGATGTTCAAGTGACCCGATATGTTTCCCACAACGGCACGGTCAGCACAGAGTACCTCTGCGGTTTCTTTGATAAATCCGCGCAGAGAGTCCAGCTAAAGAACGGCAGTGTTACGGTGAACGGGGTCACCATGTCACATGCCAAGGACCTGCTCGGCAGTTACTACAAAGCGGACCCGCGGAACGTACCGTACTCTGTCAATACCCAATATGTCTTCACAATCACTCTGGCGGACAACAAGCAATATGACGGGGTCGTGACCACTCAAAAATCCCTCCTGAATGATTTCAGTGTCCCAACCTCGGTCAGCAAGAGTTCTGCATTCCAGATCAGCTGGTCCGGCAACGACCCGAATGCGGACCTCGACCTGGAGTTGTTGTCGTATTATAAAACGGATTCGAGCAACGGAACGACGTTTAGATCGATCGACCTGCCGAAAACTGCGAGCGGCACCTATCAGGTCTCTCCGTCCGTGTATCTTTCTCCCTCCGGCCCAACCAGTAAGGTGGAGTTGGTCCTGGTCTCGGAACTCGAAGGAACGATCGACGGAAGGTTCAAGCGTGGACGGCATGCCGTTTCCATGCAAAGGATCGGCCGGATCATCATGGTCCAGTAACCGTTTGAACACGAAGTTTTTCACGCGTCAACATCCGTCTCGCGGACGTTGGTGATCCATTCTGTCCATCCCCGAAAGGGTTCATTATGACCCGCTCATGCCTTCGCAGTATCGCGCTCTCACTCATCCTTATCGCACTCCTTCCGGCACAGAAAGAAGTGGAACGGCATCAGCACGATGTCCCGGTCGGTATGAACGACGTCCGCTCCCTCGTCATGGATGCCAATGCGATCCGGAGCATCGTCTATAACACTGGTTCTATCAGCGGTCCGGGTGTGATGGGCAATGTGCTGGACCTAGTGTGGCATGGACTCGGCTATGGTTATGAGTTCGGATTCGTGACCGGCGCTCTAGTCCCGTCCGCCCTGAATCCCGCCGACAGTATCAGGTTCATCGTGGACGGATTCGGCTCCTCCAACCGCTCAACGGCGGACGGGGATTTCGCTCCGGACGGCGTCACCAAATGGGGATGGCTGCCGACGCTGCGGTACTCCAATCCGGTCACCAAGGAGATCGCCAATAACCGTGATCCCTCCACCTGGCCTGCCGCCTGGTCCTCCTGGCAGGGCGTGAGCGGTCCCGCCATCGCCGACCTGGAACTGCTGTACGAGATGAGCGATTCGACCGATGCAGAATTCCCGTACTATCCCATCCCTGCCGATACGATGCGGCGGGGACTCGGACTCACCTCCGAAACCCGCTACTATCAATTCGCTCACCCGAACCTCGAGGATATCCTCTTCACCTTCATGACGGTGAAGAATGTCAGTCCGAAACCGCTCACTAAAATGGTCGCCGGCGTGCTGGGGGATCCGCATATTGGCGGACCGAGCAATTTCTACGATGATGCGCAGGATTTCGATCCGGCCCGCGGCATGTTCTACTCCTGGGACCCGGACAATCTGAGTGACATTCCCGCCTTGCCTCCCGGATATTTCGCCTATCGATATATGGCAACGCCGTCGGATAAAGGGGTCACCTCCGCATCCGCTTTGATATTCGGCGGAGCAAACCGGCCGAAGAATGATACGCTGATGTACAACCGACTCTCCGAAGGGATGTTCAGTGACTTCGGGTTGTACTCGAAGGATCCCAACTCATTAGGCGATTATATCCTGATCATGGGCAGCGGTTTCTTCACCCTCGCACCGGGCGCTTCCGAACGGCTCGGCACGGCGTACCTCTTCGCCACCGACCTTGCAGCGCTCACGGAGCGGGCAGATCTGGTGGACCGTGAATACATCATCCGCTTCAGCTCTCCGGCACCGACCGTTGCCATCACTTCACCGCTCCCCGGGTCCGTCAGCGATGCATCATCCCTGAACATCCAATGGACCGATACAGCGTTGGACAATGATACCACCGTGTCGCTCTATTATAGCAACACGGTGAACGAACAATGGAAACAGATCGCGAAGAACGTTCCGAACAACGGTAGTTATCTGTGGAACACCGCTTCCCTTCCGGACGGGATCCTCTACAAGATCCATATCGTAAAAGTGAAGAATGGGATGACCGCGTACGATTCCACCGGCGGATATTTCACTCTGAACAAACCGGGAGATGCCGCACCGGAGGGGAAACTGCTCTCACCGAGGAATCTGATGCTGGTCAGCGGCACCCTGCCGGTCACCTGGCTCGCCGGGGATGCGGACGGTGATGCCGTGAATGTGACGGTGCAGTTCAGCGCCGATGACGGCGGGACCTTCACAACGCTCCAGGGCGGTGGGAATCCGGGC
>JABWAK010000101.1 GCA_013361065.1 Bacteroidota bacterium | reverse complement strand
CTAACTCAACGATATCACGGTGACAAAGATAGCCTCCCGCTTTCATCGTATCATTGATATGATGATCGAAGGCATCCGCTCCGGAGATGACGGCAGCGATGCCGCCCTGTGCATAGTTCGTATTCGATTCGGCTTTCTCCTTCTTCGTGACAATGGAGACCGTGCCGAGCTCCGCCGCTTTCAACGCGAACGAGAGACCGGCGATGCCGCTGCCGATGACGAGGAAATCCGATTCGATCTTCATGGACCCAATATACGGAAATCTACAATAAAAAAGGCATCCCGGTCCTCCGGGATGCCTTAAGAGATCACGCGTGTCGCGGCGATCTTAGTTGAACCACCAGGTCCAGACGGTGTTCAGACCGGTCGTGCCGATCGTGGTGGTCTTGTTCGCTGCACCGGCGCTCTGGAAACCGAAGTTCGCATGGCCAGCCAGGGAGAAGCGGGGGCTGAAATAGTACTCAGCACCGGCCAGCACGCCAAGGTACAGGGCCGTGACTGCCGGATCGCCACCATCGGTGGAGAAGGAGAACTTTCCGCCATAATAGTATGCAACGTTCTCAACGGCGGGTTTGTACATCTTCACACCGGCGCTCAGGCCGATCGCGGTTGCGGACTTTGCCGGGGACGGCGGGGAGACCGACAGGAGAGACAGACCGGCATCGATCCTCATATTCTCAGAGAGTGCATATGCTGCGCCGAGGCTGTTCGCCGTCGGGTCGGTCGTGATGGCCAGTTTGCCCGCAGTCAATTGCGCGAACGAAACGGTCGAAAGCAGCAAAAGTGCGGCAACAAGAACATGAAGTTTTTTCATGGTGTAACTCCTAACGATGATGGTGAATTAGTGAATTGTGGTGCTGAGAACATCGCCAATATATATTTGGTTTCCCCTATTGTCAAGAGGAAAGATATTAACGGATTCTCAGAACCCATTGTGGCACATCGCCACACCTGTACAACGGACCGGACCAGGGAATTGTTCCTGATGCCGGCCGGGGAGGTGTACATTCTGTATCATTGCGCATCGAACACAGTTGTGAGCGCAGTGAGCAACTGATCGAACTCTTCCCTTCCGGCGATGAGCGGCGGAAGGATCCTGATGACCGTGTTAGCGGTCGAATTCACGAGAACACCTTTCTGCAGGACCGCGTCGACAATCGGAGCACTCTCCACCGTCAGTTCGACGCCGATCATGTATCCGAAGGTCCTCACTTCCTTGATGAACGGGTACCGTGCCATCATCGCACGGATCTGTCCGGAAAAATATTCGGATTGGGTCCGCACATTCGCCAGGAACGGTTCCTGCATCACCGTATCGATCGTTGCCACACCGGCGGCACAGGCGACAGGATTCCCGCCGAACGTCGTTCCGTGGACTCCATAGGTCCAAACATCGGCAACCTTTTTCGAACCGATGATAGCGCCGACCGGCAATCCGCCGCCGATCGGTTTGGCAACGGTGATGATATCCGGCGTGAGTCCGAAATGCTGATAACCGAACAGCTTCCCGGTACGTCCGATCCCCGACTGGATCTCATCCGCCACGATCAGAAAACCGTACTGTTCACGCAGAGCGTTCAATGCCTGCGCGAATTCGCGGGTGACACCGACGATACCGCCCTCCCCCTGGATACATTCCAGGAACACGGCCGCCGTCCCTTGGTTCACCTTCGCCGTAAGGTCCTGCACATCGTTGAATTCGATCGTGCCGAACCCCGGAAGGAACGGTTCATAACCGGCACGGTACTTCTCCTTGTCCATCAATGATAATGCACCCATCGTCCTGCCGCTGAAACCGTTGCTCATACCGAAGATCTGGGACTTTCCGAGCGGCTTCCCCCATTTGCGTATCAGTTTGATGGAGCCTTCGATCGCTTCCGTTCCGCTGTTGGAGAAGAAGATCTTATCGAATCCAGACAACCGGAGCAGCCGTTCTGCCAGCTGCAGCTGCGGCTGCTGGATGAAGAAGTTGGAGAGATGGGTGTATTTTCGGACCTGTTCATCCACCGCACGGATGACCGCCGGGTGGGCATATCCCAACGCGTTCACGGCAAGACCGGAGAACATATCCAGGTACCGTTGTCCATCGGTGGTATAGAGATAACAGCCTTCGCCCCGTTCTACCTCGAGCGGCAGGCGTTTATAGGTGTGGAAGAATAATTGTGATTCCTGTTCTTTGACGTTCATGCGTTCTCAGGCGGTGGTGGAGTTAGCGTGGAAAAAAGGACGGCGAAGAATGAGACTTTGCCGCCAAGATCGCCGAGCGATCCGTTATTGGATAGTTGGAAATCCGAGAGCTCGATGAGTTCTTCGGCTGAAAGCTGGAAACGGAGTCGCGACCGTACGGCAGCTTCGTCCGCGGCATCCCGTGCCATGGTCCGGGAGACCCGCACGTTCTCATCGGCCATCACGGCAAGCACATAATCCATCATCTGGAACATACCGGATTCGAACATCAACGCTGCCTCTGCCAGTGCATACCGTGTACCGGCAGGTAACGCTGCCTTCCATCGGCTGAATTCATCGAACACTAAGGGGTGGACCACCGAATTCAGCAGTTCCAGTTTCTCTTCATCGCTGAAAACGATCGCTGCAAGCGCCTTTCTGTCCAGCGAACCGGATTCGTCCAGGATCTCCGGTCCGAACGCTACAACGATCTCCTTTTTGGCCGGTCCTTCAGTAATGGTCCGTGCGACAGCATCGGCACGGAAGACCGGAACCTTCCTCTGTTCGAACAGGTCACAGACGGTCGACTTTCCGCTTCCAATACCGCCGGTAACCCCAATCATCACCATGTGTTGACCTTATTTAGCGAAAGAAACGGATCGCACTTCACGGATGACAACAACTTTGATCTGTCCCGGATATTCCATCTCCTGCTGGATCTTCCGTGCGATGTCATGTGCCAGCTGGTCGGCCTGTGCGTCATCCACTTTATCATGTTCGACGATGACCCGAATCTCCCGTCCGGCCTGGATGGCATAGGTCGCCTGAACACCGCGGAACGATTTAGCGATCTCTTCGAGCTTCTCCAGACGCTTCGCGTATCCTTCCACCGATTCTCTCCGGGCTCCCGGACGGGCACCGCTGATGGAATCCGCTGCCTGTACAAGCGCTGCAATGGGATGTTCCATCGGAATGTCATCATGATGGGCGCCGACGGCATTCACCACGATCGGATGTTCGTTGAACTTCCTGGTCATCTCCAATCCAATGATGGCGTGCGGACCTTCGATGCTCCTATCCGCGGTCTTGCCGATATCATGCAGCAGGCCGGCCCGTTTGGCCAGATTCACATCGATCCCCAGTTCGGCAGCCATCACGCCGCACAGATACGCCACTTCAACGCTGTGCTGGAGCAGGTTCTGACCATAACTGGTCCGGTATTTCATCTTCCCGATATGCTTGATGATCTCATTATGAGCGCCGGGGAGACCGACCTCCAGCAGGGTATTCTCACCGACCCGGAGCACTTCCTCTTCCAGTTCCGCTTTGACCTTCTCCACGACCTCTTCAATGCGTGCAGGATGGATCCTGCCGTCCGCAATGAGCCGCTCCAATGATACTCGTGCAACTTCTCGGCGGAATGCGTCAAATCCAGACAGGATAACAGCTTCGGGCGTGTCATCTACGATGACGTCGACCCCGGTCGCCGCTTCGAAGGCACGGATATTCCTTCCCTCGCGACCGATGATCCTCCCCTTCATTTCATCCCCCTGGATCTGCAGAACGCTCACGGTGGTCTCCACTGCATGGTCCGCTGCGGAGCGCTGGATCGCCTGCACGATCACCTTCTGGGCCTCCCGTTTCGCCTCCTCTTTGACCTTGTCACGGATATCCTTCAGGGTCTGGGACGCCTCCGTTTTGACCGAATCGATCAGATTGTCCAGCAGGAGTTTGCGGGCCTCATCCCGGGACATGCCGGATGCACGTTCCAGGCGGGTATTCTCCTCTGCGATCATCGCATCGACATCCTGCAGCTTCTGCGCCAGATCGGAGGAACGCTGCTCGTTGAATTTCTGCTGAGCCTGGACCTCCTTCTCCTTCTTATTCAGGAGCTCCACCTTCCGGTCGATATTCTCTTCCCGGGCGTCGAGCTGTTTCTCATAGGCCTGCAGTTTGTTCCGCTTCTGGTTCGCTTCGTTCTCGAATTCGTGCTTCTTCTTGTACCACTCATCCTTCACTTCCAGCAGTTTCTCCTTCTGGATGGCTGCCGCATCCCGCTCCGCGTCCGCCAGGATCTTCTTCGCCTGCTCCTCGGCGGACGTGATCTTGTTCTTCCCGATACGATGATTGATGTACCATCCGGCAACGAACGCCGCCGCGGTCATAAAAGCGCTGAAAATGATAAAAGGCATGTCCATGATCGCTCCGTTTAAAAATAAAAATCCGCACAACAACGTCAGACAAGTGTAGAAAGAACCCTCTTTCTGGACACGGTGGGCGCCGCCATATCGTTTCTTACTTCCACTGTATGCTATTCCGCACGAGGCGGACAACCCGAAGGCTTTCGCACGACCGGACGGGGTCCGGTTGAGGCCTGTAATAGTACGCTAGTGAGCTGGGCTCCCTATAAATAAAACTATAGGTTCTTTATTTATATTGTCTGCAGCTGACAGTGCGGATGTGCACTCTTACCTGGTTACTCCTTCTTCCGTTACGATTCGGTGCTGTTGATGCTCGTATCAAGATAATTGGTGATCTTCGAAAGTTCATATTCCAACGATGATGCGAGCTGTGCGCCTTTTTCCTTTTCTTTATAGAGGTCTTCCGTGATGTTCAAGGCAGCAAGGACAGAGATGGTCAGCGGCGGCTGCTCCGGGATCTTGTCATGGACGCTGGTGATCATCGCATCCACGTGGGTCGCCACTTTCTTGGTGAACTCCTCGCTCTCCCCGCGGAGGGGATACTCGGAGCCGAAGATCTTAACGCGTACGCTTTTTCTGTCCATTGGTCGTAAGGAGGATGTGAGAACCTGTCAGCTGAATTATTGTCCTATATACTGATCGAGTTTGGTGATCATTGTCCGGAGGCGCTGCTGCAGCACACGTTTCTCCTCCAGGTCGATCGCCGGTCCGGCGCCGGCAGAGGTCTCGGCAGCTTTCTGAAGGTCGGCCTGTGCCTGCTGGTTGCTCACCCGCAGATGGGAGACCTCCTCCTCCAGTTCAGCGACCCGCTGTGCGAGCCGTTTCCGTTCCTCCCGAAGCGTGGAGATCAGCAGCGATGCTTCGCGTGCTTTGTCCCACAGCGCAGAGAGCGCATGTTCGACACCGTTCACGGCATCCGATGATGATTGATCTATGTTCTGGTCTACCATTTAGAGGCTTCGTAAAGTGGCACCGAAAGTGTCCGTAACGGACGTGATCACCGACGAAAGGACCGCGTCGATCTCTGCATCGGTCAATGTCTTCTCTGTTGCATTCAATGTAAGGGAGAATGCGATGCTCTTCTTCCCTTCTCCAACGGACTTCCCTTCGAACACATCGAACAATGTCACGGAAGTGACCGCAGGAGCACCGGATGTTCTGATCTGCTGTTCGATCGATGCGACCGACACTCCAGAATTCACAATGAACGCTACATCACGTACGACCTTCGGGAATCGGGAATATTCCCTGTACCGTTTGTTCCTTCCCTCGGAAATGACGCTGTTCATATCCAGTTCGGCATAGAACACATCCTGATCGATCTTGTATCTTTTCAGGATATCCGGTCTGCATCGGCCGATGAAACCAACATAACTACCATTGATTTCAATGCCTATCGTCATTTCAGTTAAAGAACTTGGTGCATTGTAATAAATTAAATTGCTATTGTCAAGACCGATACCGGTCAGGAGTGATGTCACAAGGCCCTTAATATCGAAAATATCGACTTTCCGTTGTTTTTCATGCCACGTAAGGCTGTGTGCATCTCCGGAGAGACAGATACCGAGGACCGATCGTTCTCCTACGCCGGGAACGTAGTGCTGGAACCCAGTCCCGCCGGCTGCAGCGAAGACGGTGCCGATCTCGTACAGATGCACCCGTTCGGCACTGTGATTGAAGTTATGAGCTACGGTCTGCAGCATCGTGGCGAGCATGGAGGGACGGAGCACTTCCAGTTCTGCACTCAAAGGATTGCGCACAGACACAAGGTCCCGAGAGAACAATGCCGCACTGTTCCGGTCGATGAGACTGTTCGTGATGATCTCGCTGACACCGTTCGACTCCAGCCAGCGGCGGAGTTCCGTGACACGCTGTTCGCGGAGATCAGGAGCGGTGAACACGACCTCGCCGGAACTCTTGTTCTCGATGTTGTCATATCCGTGCAGACGGGCGACCTCTTCGATGAGATCGATCTCCTGTTCGATATCCGGCCGGAAGGTCGGAATGGAGCATGTGAAGGTTCCGGAGGTTGCTTCCTCTTTTATCGCGATACCGATCGACGTAAGGAGACGACGGACAACATCTGCAGAAAGTTCTGTACCGAGCATTGCGTTGACTCTGTTCACGCGCACGGTCAGCGTCCGCGGCTGGATCGGAGAAGGATAGACATCGATGATGCCGGCAGCGACCGTACCGCCGGTGAGTTCTGCGAGTAGCTGCGCAGCCCGGTCCGACGCATGTTGTGTCATGTTGGGATCGATACCGCGTTCGAACCGGTACGATGCATCCGTGCTGATGCCGAGTCGCTTGGCTGTCTTGCGGACGCTTGTCGGAAGGAAGTACGCCGATTCAAGCAGAACATTCGTTGTTGACGGAGAGATCTCCGAGTTCGCGCCGCCCATCACTCCGCCGATCGCCACGGCACGGGCAGCATCGCAGATCATCAGTTCGGTGCCGCTGAGGGTATGCTTCTTGCCGTCAAGGGTCTCGAACACCTCTCCCGCTGCCGCTGAACGGACAACGATCCTCTTCCCTTCGAGTCTGTCCATATCGAATGCATGGAGCGGCTGACCATACTCCAGCATGACATAGTTGGTCACATCGACGACATTATTGATGGGACGAAGACCTGCGGCGGTGAGCGCTTGCTTCATCCACTCCGGGGATTCCTTGACCGTCACATTCGTGATCACGCGGGCAGTATAGCGGGGACAATCTGCAGCATTCAACACCTCTACGGATGTGACTGCTGTGACCGGCCGTGTTGCATCTTCATTCAATGTTCCGTTCGGCATTTTCAGAGCGACACCATATGCGGCCGCCAGGTCCCTGGCAATGCCGATATGGCTGAGGCAATCCGGACGGTTCGGCGTGATACCGATCTCCAGTGAACAATCATCAAGGCCAAGGTGCTGCGTCAAAAGTGTGCCGGGAACGGCTGACGGATCCAGTACCATGATACCGGAGCCGTCATCACTGATGCCCAGTTCCTTCCCGGAACAGAGCATTCCTTTTGATTCAACCCCGCGGATGGTGGCATTGTTAAGAACGAACGGTTTGCCTTCCGGATCATGTTGATTATGCGGAACGGTCGTGCCGGCAACACCCAGGATCACTTTCTGACCGGCAGCAACGTTCGGTGCTCCGCAGACGATCTGCAGCGGTTCCTGACCTGCCGCCGGCAGCACGGAACAGACCTTCAGGCGGTCCGCGTTAGGATGCTTCTTCACCTCAAGGACTTCCGCCACTCTGAAACCTTCCAATCCCTTCCCCTGCAACTCGATACTCTCCACTTCCAGGCCAAGCCGGGTGAGCGTCGCAGCGACATCCTCGATGCTCGCATTCAATTCAACGTATTGCTGTAACCACTTGAAACTTATACGCATATGGGTTTCATCAGAACTGATTTAGAAATCGGATATCATTCTCAAAGAAGATGCGGATATCATCCACTCCGTAGCGGAGCAGCGAGATCCTGTCGACCCCCATGCCGAATGCATAGCCGGAGACGGACTCCGGATCGTGTCCGCAGTTGCGGAGGACATTGGGATGCACCATCCCTGCCCCCAACACCTCGAGCCAGCCGGAATGCTTGCAGATACGGCACCCCTTCCCTGCACAGAGGAAACAGGTGATATCCATCTCCAGACTCGGTTCGGTGAAGGGGAAATATGACGGCCGGAAACGATACTGGATGCTGCTGCCGTAGAAATTCTTGGCAAAGGTGACCAGGGTCCCTTTCAGATCGGCGAAGGTGACATGCTTGTCCACATACAGTCCGTCCACCTGATGGAAGAAATAATTGCTGCGGGCGCTGACCGCTTCATTCCGGTAGACCCGGCCCGGCATGATCACGCGGAGCGGGAGCGGCCGGTCCTTCATGACCCGGACCTGTACCGGGGTCGTATGGGTGCGCAGGACAAGATCGTCCTTCACGAAGAAGGTATCCTGCATATCACGCGCAGGATGATGCGGAGCGAAATTCAGTGCTTCAAAATTGTGGTAATCATCCTCCACCTCCGGTCCGTAGACGATACCGAAGCCCATGGAGGTGAAGATACTCTTCATCTCATCCATCGTCCGGGTGATCGGATGCCGGGTCCCCTTATCCCTCATCCTGCCGGGCATGGTGATATCGACCGCATCGCGTGCTGCAGTCGCACGTGATTCGATCTCCTGCTTGCGTTCCTCGAAGCGTTGTTCGGTCTCCTGCTTGAGAGCATTGATGAGCTGACCGTACCGCGGCTTCTCCTCTTTGGGAACGCTCTTCAGGGTGTCATACAGGGCGGCGATACGGCCGCTGCGGGAAAGGTAGGTGATGCGGAATCGTTCGAGGTCGTCGGGTGAGGCGATGGACGGCAGGTCCCTGCCGATCGCGTCCCGCAGTTCAGTGATGGAGTGGTCTAACATACCGGTTGGCTTCCGAAAAAATAAAAAAACTCCCCACCGCTGACATGACCTGTACAGCGATGGGAAGTTTCAGGATTACGCTTTGACGAAATTGACGATCTCAGCGAATGCTTCGGGGTTATGAACGGCGAGTTCGGCCAGCACCTTGCGGTTGATGTCGATCTCCTTCTTGTTCAGACCCGCGATCAGTTTCGAATAGGTGATACCGTGCATGCGGGCCGCGGCGTTGATACGCGCGATCCACAGCTGGCGGTATGTCCGTTTCTTGGCTTTGCGGTCACGGTACGCGTACTGCATCCCCTTGTCCAGGTGATGCTTCGCGATGGTGATCAGTTTGCTTCTCGCACCCCAGTAACCTCTCGCTTGCGCTAAGATGCGCTTGCGACGGCGATGGGAGGCAACCTTATTTTGCGAACGAGGCATGGCTGCTCTTCTCCTTATATGTGATGATGATGGATCGGTGGATTAGGTGTTACAACAACAACATCTTGATCTTCTTCGAATCGGCCTTGGAGACCAGACCCGGTTTCCGCAGACGGCGTTTCCGCTTGGTCGTCTTGCTGGTGAGGATGTGCCGGCGGTTCATCTTGCGGCGCTTCAGTTTGCCGGTCGCGGTGACGCCGAATGTCTTGCGTGCGCTGCGGTGCGATTTCATCTTGGGCATAGCGGGTACCTTCGGTTATGATTGTGCTTGTGCTTTTTCTTGCTCTTGTTTCAACTTTTCCATGCGTGCCTTCGCCGTTTTGTCCGGCGTGAAGATCATGATCATGTAGCGTCCTTCCATCTTCGCCGGCTGGTCCACCTTGGAATACATCGCCAGTTTCTCGGTGAACCGGTTCAACAGCTCGAACCCCTGCTCCTTGTACGTCACCTCACGGCCCTTGAAGATGACCGTTGCTTTCACCTTGTCCCCTTCCTCCAGGAAGTTGATGGCATGCTTCACCTTGAAATCGAAGTCATGCGTATCGGTGTTCGGATGGAAGCGGATCTCCTTCAGCTGCGACACATGCTGATGCTTCTTCTGCAGCTTCTCTTTCTTCTGCATCTCGTACTTGAACTTGCCGAAGTCCATTATCTTACAGACCGGCGGATTGGCATTGGGGACCACTTCGATGAGGTCCTTGCCGCGCTGGACTGCGATGGCGAGTGCTTCGCGGGGGGACATGACACCGACCTGTCCTCCACCGTCCTCGATCACGCGGATCATATCACCGCGGATCTCTTCGTTGATACGGGGTCGTTTCTCTTTAATACGCTTGTCTCCTGCTGTGTGTGGAATATACTAATTTTCGTTCACTAATTTCCGGACCGCTTCCTCCACCGTCAACACCCCCAGATCGCCCTTCTTATGCTGCCGTACGGACACCGAACCGGCCGCCCTTTCCTTCTCTCCGACCACCAACATGAACGGCACTTTCTTCACCTCATGCTCGCGGATCTTATAGCCGATCTTCTCATTCCGGGTATCGATTTCAGCTCTGAGTCCTGCGGCCGTAAGCTTCGCTGCCACGTCCCGTGCATACTCATTGTACGCATCCGTGATCGGCAGGACGACCGCCTGCACCGGCGCGAGCCAGAGCGGGAAATCACCGGCATAATGCTCGATGAGGATAGACATGAAACGTTCCATCGAGCCGAACGGAGCGCGGTGGATGATCACCGGACGATGCTTCTGTCCGTCGCTTCCGATGTACTCGAGTCCGAACCGTTCCGGCATCACATAATCGACCTGAACGGTGCCGAGCTGCCACTGACGGCCCAACGCATCGCGGACGATGAAATCGAATTTCGGTCCGTAGAATGCCGCTTCTCCGAGTCCGACGAAGTAATCCAGTTTCATTGACTGGGCGACCTCTGTGATCTCGCGTTCCGCCTGGTCCCACATCGCCGGTTCGCCGGCGTACTTGGCAGGATTCTTCGGGTCACGGAACGATAACCGCGTCTTCACCGGCATCCCGAAGGTGGTGAAGACCAGCTGCGTGAGTTCGATGGCATTGACCAGCTCATCCTTCAGCTGCTCATGCGTGCAATAGATGTGCGCATCGTCCTGTGTGAATCCGCGCACCCGCGTCAAACCGGTCAGTTCACCCGACTGTTCGTAGCGGTAGACCGTTCCGAACTCCGCCAGACGCACCGGCAGGTCGCGGTAGGAGCGCGGCTTGCTGGAATAGATCTGATGATGGTGCGGACAGTTCATCGGCTTCAGCACATATTCCTCTTCCTCCACTTTCATCGGAGGGAACTGCGATTCCGCATAGTACGGATAGTGGCCGCTGGTCCGGTACAGATTCAGATTGCCGATATGCGGCGTCATGACCTCCGTATAGCCGCGCTTCACGAGTTCACGTTTGATGAACTCCTCCAGTTTCCGGCGGACGATCGTCCCTTTAGGTAGCCAGATCGGAAGACCGCTGCCAACGTTCGGACTGATCATGAACAGTTCAAGTTCCACCCCTAACTTGCGGTGGTCACGCCGTTTCGCTTCTTCCAGACGGAAAAGATGGTCATCCAGTTCCTGCTTGGTCGGGAAGGTGATCCCGTAGATCCGCTGCAGCATCTTGTTCTTTTCGCTGCCGCGCCAGTAGGCGCCGGCGATGCTGAGCAATTTCACGAACTTGATCCGGCCGGTGCTCGGAATGTGCGGACCGTAGCAGAGATCGGTGAAGTTCCCCTGATGGTACATGCTGATCTGCTGTCCTTTGAACTCGTCCAGCAGTTCCAGTTTGTACGGATCACCCTTCTTCGTGAAATAGTCGACCGCTTCCTCCCACGTCACTTCCCTGCGTTCGAACGGAACATCGCGTTTCGCGAGTTCCGCCATCTTCTCTTCCAGCTTCTTCAGATCTTCCGCCGTGAGGGAATGGTCCCCCATGTCGATATCGTAGTAGAATCCGTTCTCGATCGGCGGCCCGATACCGAACTTCGTTCCGGGGAACACGGCCTCGATCGCTTCCGCCATGAGATGCGCGGAACTATGCCAATACGTGGATTTCCCTTCCTCATTGTCCCACGTGAGGATGCGGATGGCCGCATCTGCCGTGATAGGTCTGCTGAGGTCCCATACCGCATCATTGACAGAGATCGCCAGCGCTTTCCGCGCCAGTGAGTTACTGATACTCTCGGTGATCTGGATCCCGGTGATGCCGGAAGGGAATTCCTTCACTGCACCGTCCGGGAATGTGATATGTACTGATGTCATTATTCGCTATAAAAAAAAATCGGAGAACACTGCAATCTCCGATTTCAACGATCATTGATTTTGCACACAAAGATAGGGAAAAACGGCGTAAAATGCAATAAACTGAATATCTATTATCGGTTGAAAACGATGCCATTCTACAGCTAAATACTCTAACGTTGGACGGCACGGAAACCGTCTCTCCTCCCTTTTGATCCTATGACTTGAAAGATCACAGGCAATGCACATCGATAGAATACCGTGCCCCAAAAACGACAATGCCGCAAACCTCAGTCTGCGGCATTCGAAAAACCAGTGGACGCTAGAGGATTCGAACCTCTGACCTCTTCCGTGTCAGGGAAGCGCTCTAAACCAACTGAGCTAAGCGTCCGGAAAACAAACGCCCTGCATTTGCAAGGCGTATAGAATATAATGATAATCCGGCCTCAAATCAACGGTTATTTCATCAACACCATCTTTTGAGACTTCGTGAAGAGCCGCTCCCCTGCCGACTGGACATGGAGGCGATAGAAATAGACTCCCGTTGCGACCTGCATCCCGG
>JABWAK010000100.1 GCA_013361065.1 Bacteroidota bacterium | reverse complement strand
CGAACGTACGCGTCATGTCCGCGATCCGCATCAATCAGGTCTGCGAGGACTACATCCGGCGGCGGGCCGTGCGCCATCTGGAGAAGGGGCGCGTGATCGTGTTCGCCGCGGGTACCGGCAATCCCTTCTTCACGACGGATACTGCGGCGGCGCTGCGCGCCATCGAGATCGGCGCCGACGTGCTGCTGAAGGCGACCAAGGTCAACGGGATCTACTCCGACGATCCGCTGAAGAACCCGGCGGCGAAGCGCTACGCGCGCCTCACCTTCGACCGGGTGCTGGCCGAGAAGCTCGAAGTCATGGACGCCACCGCGATCGTCATGTGCCGCGACAACCGTCTGCCGCTGCAGGTGTTCAACCTCAACAACGCCGGCGACCTCGTGCGCATCGTGCGCGGCGAGGACGTCGGCACCGTGGTCACCAACGACTGACGAGGGGAGAGCCCCATGCTCGATGACCTCAGAAAGGACGCCACGGCACGCATGGCGAAGTGCGTGCAGACCTTCCAGGCCGATCTCCGGAAGATGCGCACCGGCCGCGCCCACCCGAGCCTGCTCGAACACCTGAAGGTCGACTACTACGGCTCGGAGGTGCCGCTGCAGCAGGTGGCGAGCATCAACGTCGAGGACGCGCGCACGCTCGTGATCTCGCCGTGGGAGAAGACGGTCGTGCAGGCGATCGAGAAGGCGATCCACAAGTCGGATCTCGGTCTCACGCCCATGACGGCGGGCACGGTGATCCGCGTGGGCCGCGGACATACCAGTCAGCATCTGACCGATGATGCATTCGAACTGCTGGGTTTCAAGGAGTCGGTCAACTACGTGCGTGATTATTTCTCCGGCCATATCATCCAACAGGTACCGCTCATCAATGGTATTGTCTATGCCGGTACATTCAACAACTACGTCTTCCGCATCGATTCTGCCCGGCCGGATACCTGGAGCTTCCAGTGCGGGACCGACCTGCTGAACATGCCGGTCGGCCCGGATACCTATCTCTACGCTGCTGCGGATCTCTATCTGCACACCGAACTGAGGAACGGGACATCGCAGAATTATCAGGCGGGGATCAAGTATGAGGTGGCATCAAAACGGGCCTTCCGTATTGCCTATAATTACCGGACCGGCCTTGAGTACCGCGGTCAATTCTTCCGCAATCACCTGACCGTTCATACCGTGGGATTCTATGTGGACTATTAGTCGTTTTCTGCTGTTGTCCATCATGATCCAAGGGTGGTGTGAAGCAAATGATGCAGACACTGCATCCACCAAACTGTCAACAGTATTCGGTTTCGAAAAGAAACATACTGCTGTGGTCAGTATCGCTGCACATACAGCATTGACATTCTATACTGAGTATCATTGGTGGTGGAAAGGTGAAGCAAGACCGTTCGGTGTGCAGTACGAAGGATTCTGGAACGATTACAGTTACGGTGTGGACAAGTTCGGACATTTCTATACCTCATACGCAGAATTCCTGTTCGGTTATGAATTCATGCGATGGAGCGGATTCGATGAAGATGCTTCGATCGCTACTGCGGCGGGACTGACGGTGTTCCACGCTGTGACCGTTGAATTGGCGGATGGTTTCCGGCGGTATCGCTTCTCTCCGGATGACCTGTTGTTCAATTCGATGGGATTGATGTACGGATACCTTCAGATCAAGGAACCGTTCTTCCGGAATTTCACCTTCAAGTGGAGTTATTTCCCGGTCTATCCAGCTCCGTTCGGAGGACCGTTCTACATCACCGAGGATTATGACGGTCATCTGTACTGGTTGACGGCGGATGTCCATCAACTTCTCCCGGAACGGTTCAACGGCTATTGGCCTTCGTTCCTGAATCTTGCCGTGGGGTATGGTGCGGTCAATGCATCCAAAGGAGCGAACGGTCCGTTGATGCGGAAATTCGTCATCGGTCTGGATTATAATCTCAAGGCACTCCCGATCTCGGGGGACATCTGGGACCTGTTCAAGGGTGTATTGGACCGGTTCCATTATCCTGCGCCGGGGGTTAAAATGGGACCTGAGCGCAGAACAACAGTGCATCCGTTCATTCTGAACTAGCGCGCTCACACTTTTCTGCAACCGTTTGAATTCACTGAATATTCCAGTATATTCAATTGTTCGACCTACAGGAGGAAGGGAAGGTTATCGGATACCATGACCTTCACTCTCACGACGGTTCAACGATGTAATAAGGGCGTTTAGCTCAGCTGGTTCAGAGCGTCTGCCTTACAAGCAGAAGGTCCGCGGTTCGATCCCGTGAACGCCCACCACCCCCACCGACGAGTTCTGACACTCACAAACCTCTCATCACTATGAAAAAGCTGCTCATTCTGTGCTTCCTTGCGTTGTGCATCGGCACCGTTCCGTCCATTGCTCAGTATAAGAAGAAAGTGGTCTCGTTCGTGGACCATGTGGCGGCCGGTTCTTCGGTCCGCCTCACCAAACAGCAATCGGAACACCTTGCGGCAATGTTCGCCAAGAGTGTCACGATGGAGCGGTTCAACTATACGTCCCTTCCGTCATCGGTCGTTGCTGATTTCATCGCTGCGACGGCCGGTATGGGATCGGTCTCGGCGGAAGAGGTGCGCGGGGCGATCGAACGTACACTGGCACCGAAGTTCCTGGAACTGCTCGACATCAACAAGGAGATGCTGAGCAAACAGAATCTCACCGAAGCGGAACGGAACACCTTCCTTGCTACCAAGGCACAATCCGCCGGACTCTCCGCGGCGCAGCTGGAAGCGATCCTCAACTCCGGGTTCTTCTATGTACCGTATGTGGAGTACTTCAACCACAGCGTTTCGACCGGTGAACGCGATGTGAAGAACGACCAGGGGAAAGTGGTGCGGACCGTACCGACGGTGACCCATACCCATACCATGAAAGCGGGTCTGCTCTGGTTCCAGCTGACGGTGGACCGTTCCAATACCGCCGGTGTCCGCTACATCGGCACGGCGAAGGGATGGAAGGGAAGCGCGATCGACCGGAGCGAAACGCGGGACCTCTCCGCCAGCGAAGGACTGGAATGGGAGACCTTCACGCAGGCGGTGAGTGTGAGCGCCGTGAATGTCGGGAACGAGACGAAGAAGCTGCCGGAGTTCCAGTTGAGCGGTACGGTGACAGAGACGACCACCTTCGGTGTCCGTCTCTCGCTCGGCTCACGCGAAGGGGTGGGACTGGATGACTCGTACTGGATCGAGGAGGAGGAGGAGACGGAGTCCGGTGAGATCGTCCGGAGCAGGCGGGGATTCGTGAAGGTCCGTGAGGTGGGCGATAACAAGAAGGATGAGGGAGCCACTTCGTACGCACAGACCATCACCGGGCTGAACTATTCGCCGGGACTCTCCGTAACGGAGATACCGATGATCGGGGTGAATGCGGTGTTCGGTCTCGGCATGCTGCCGGTGACCATCTCGCCGTTCGACAATACTGCGGGGCGGTTCGGGCTGGAGGATTTCGATTTTGCTGCCACGGTGACGGCTGAAGCGAAGAACGCCTTCGGTCCGTTCCTCTGGCTGCAGGCGAACATCGCCAACAATACGAAGGTCTCGGAACTCTGGTTCCACGCCGGCGCCTCCATCGGACTGATGCCGGTCGAGGGGAAGTTCTACCTGCCGAATTATAACAGCTCGAAGCAGGTGATCGGCGGACCGTTCCGGGAGAGTATCGATCTCGGTCCCGCGTTCACCGGATACATCAATGTCGGCATGGTGAAGAAATTCTACTTCCGCCGATTCGGTCTGGTGCTGCAGGGGGATGTGAAGTACTGGATGACGGAGTTCACCGGAACGGGGAAGGATTTCTCGGGTGACCAGCTCGATTATTCGCTGCTGAATGACAATCTTGGTTTCGACGGCAAGGCCGGACTCGAGTTTTATATCACACCGATGCTTTCGGCCGGTCTCGGTGCCGAGTACAACATCTTCGCCAAGGACAATGTCTGGACCGCCACGGTCACGGATAAGGATAAGAATGAATACAAGAAAAGCGATGCTGTGGGGCCGGACACACAAACTTCCGGTCTTGCATTCTATCTTTGGGTGAACTACGCACTGCCATCATTGTTCTGATCATCGACACATATCATTTTTCCCAACGGACTCTCTTATGCGATACATACTCTCATTCCTGATCCTCCTTCCAGGTCTCCTGCTGTCCCAGGGGAACCTTCCCAATTCCCGGCAGGCCACATTCGTGGAAGCGGTGACCGCCGATGAGGTGCTGATCAAAGCGAAAGGGGTCGGCGGCGTCTCCGGCATGTTCGGCCTGAAAGAGGAGGAATCGGTGAAACAGGCGGAGAATGATGCGCGCCGTTCCGCGGTCTATTTCGTCGTGTACGGCGGCGCAGGTCTGGACGGCATCGTGCGCAGCGAAGAGGAGAAGCGGAAGTTCGGTCCGGTGGAACAGGAGCTCTTTGCCGACGCACAGGTGCAGAAATTCATCGCCTGGGAAGCGAATTCCTTCGACAGCCGGGTGAAACTGGCAGGCGGGGAGAAGATCCGCGTGGAGAAACAGTTCCGCATCAACCGGGCGGCCATCGTGCAGTACCTGACGGACCGGCGCGTGATCGAGAAGATAGAGGATGTGACCGAGGAACTCGGTCTGCCGACGCTGATGGCGCTGCCGGAGGTGAAGCCGGGGCAGAATCCGCTCAACGAATTGCGGAGCAATCCGGCATCCAAACAAGCCGCCTCGGTGATCGAATCGTATCTGACCAAGAAACAGTTCAATGTGGTAGCACCGGAACAGGCACAGCAGGTGTACGAACAGCAGAAGGCGCAGCTCAGCGTGAAGGGACATGAGGAGGACCTCTCCTATATGATCGCGCTGTCCGTTGGGAGCGATATCTACGTGTCGTATACCGTCACGGTGGACACGCGCAAGGTCGGTACCACCGAAGTGCGGAAGGCATCGGTGTCGGTGCGTGCGTACGAAACAACCACGGCCCGGCTGCTGGGAGCGGAGACGGGATACAGCGAAGAATCCGCGGCACCGGCCAACGCGTTGGTCGAAGCGGCGGTGACGAACGCGCTGAACAATGTCCTCTCCCGTCTGACCGCTTACTGGCAGGAGGACCTGAAGAACGGCGCGCAGTACAAGATCATCTTCAGCATCACCGGGCAGTTCGATGAGGATACCAAGTATGATATCGCGGACGCAGCGGCGAAGACGCTGAAGAAGATCGCGGGACGCACGAAGGAGAATGTGGTGGCGGACAATACGATCGATTATCTGGCGTGGATCCAGGACAAGGATCTGCAGAGTCCGTCGGCGCTCTTCCGCGAACTGCGACGGGAGTTCGGGAACAATTTCACGCAAGGGAAACTGAAACAGATCACATTGAACAGGAAACTGATCGTGGTTGGTGTGGAATGAACCGCCGGTCACGAATGGAAGGTACGATCATGAGAACATTGTGCATCACACTTCTCCTTCTGGCAGGAGCCGGGGCATCCGTCGCGCAGGTGCCGGAATGGTACTCCACCCACAGTCACCCGCAGTATCCGGGCAGCGAGTTCATTATCGGGATCGGTTCCGGCAACGGACCGAACGGCGCAGACGCGGCGAAGAAGAGCGCACTCTCCGACATCGTCAGCCAGCTGCGGGTACAGATCCAGTCCGAGATGCGGTCGGTGACCGAATCGTTCGCCGTGAACGACGATGAACAGATCTATTCCGATTTCAAGCGGCAGTCGCGGACCATGGTGAGCGATGAAGTGACCGGTGCCGAGGTTGCCGTGACGGTGACCGACAAAGGGACGGGGACGGTCTATATGCTGGTGGTCCTGGACCGCGGACAGTACAGCGCTGCGCTTCGGTCACAGCTGGAGAGCGGCTGGAAACAGGCGACCGACCTCCGGAATGCGGCGGCGGGATTCTTCGCGAAAGGAAAACTGACGGAAGCTGTCCAGAGCATCGGACAGATCAAACAGGTGATCGCGCCGTTGTTCGCACAGCAGGTGCTGCACAATGCCGCTGCGGGAGCACCGTACAGTTCACCGTCCGTGTTCAATCCGGCGGCGCTGCAGAACGATCTGCGGACATTCCTCTCGCAGATCGTCCTTCAGAAGAAGAGCGGCGACGGACAAAGCGGGAAGATCGGCAAGAAACTGGCAGAACCGGTCACGGTACGGGTGCTGGCCAACAATGTTCCTGTGTCCGGCGTGCCGGTGCAATTCTTCATCGATCAGAAGAGCATCCTCGGAGAGGCGGTGACGGATGCGGACGGAGCAGCATCATTCAGCACAGTGTTCCGGTCCGGTCCCGGACTCAAGGCACGTCTCTCGCTTCCCGGGATCGGCCGCGAGTTCGAGCAGAACCTGACGGCATCGTCCGTGCAGTTCGGCTGGACGGCGCAGGCCTCGGACAAGGCGTTCGCCATCTCCGTCAACACGAAGAATGCGAAGGTGGAGCAGGCCGTTGCCGCGAAGCTCTCCACAGCCGTCTCCCAGATCGGCTATTCGGTCGTGACGATGTCCCCGTTCACCATTGCAGTCGATATCCAGACCGGTGTGCCGAGTACGATCGACGGGATGGCCGGTACGCTCTATAATGTGACGGTGACCGCTACGGTGAGTGTGAAAGACAATGCAAAAGGGACCATCCTTGGGACCGAATCATTCTCCGCCAAGGGGGTCGGTTCGTCCGAACAGGATGCCGTGCTGAAAGGTGCGGCGGGACTGAAATTCGACCAGGGGCTCCTCTCCGAACTGCTGCAGCGCTGAATCTTCCCCGGACAGTGTTCCCTGTGTTCTGCACGGGGAACACTGTTCAGACATACCCCTTCTTGATCGCCTTTGCCACCGCTTCCGCCTGGGAGTGGACGTGCAGTTTCTTGTAGATGCGTTTGATGTGGAACCGGACGGTGTCCTTGCTGATGTTCAGGGTCATGGCGATGGAGTAGTACGTCTTCCCCTTGATCAGCTCCTTCAGGATCTCCAGTTCCCGGTCGGTGAGCAGGGTGGAATCCTCGGCGAGTGTCTTGGTGTCCTGGAAGAATCGGGTCACCTTCCGGGCGATATGCGAACTCATCGGAGCGCCGCCCTCATGCGCCTCCTGGATCGCTTCCAGCAGCCGGTCCGGATGGGTCTTCTTCACCAGGTACCCGCAGGCGCCGGCGCAGAGAGCGTCGAAGATCAGTTCGTTCTCCTCGTGGATGGTGAGCATCAGGATGTTCAGCTCCGGCAGCAGCAGTTTCACCCGTTTGACACCTTCGATACCGTTCATGCCGGGGAGTTTGATATCCATCAGCAGGATGTCCGGTCCGAGTCCCTCGATGCGGGCGAGCATGCTCTCACAGTCCGGGAACGAACCGATGCAGGTGAACCCGGGTGAGCGGTTGATGAGGGAGGTGAGCGAATCGTTGATGATCTTATTGTCCTCCACGATCACCACGCGGATCGGTGCGGCAGGCCGTTCGTTGTTCATATCGTTCCCTGGAATCTGATCATGGTCCCGTTCCCTGCCGTTGCATTGATGCGGAGGGTCCCGCCGACCGCCTCAGCGCGCCGCTGCATGTTCTCCAGACCGTTGCCGGTCCGGCGTCCGGCAGGGTCGAAGCCGGTGCCGTTGTCGTACATCGTGATGATGAGCGAGCGTCCGTGCAGCTCCGTATTGATGGAGATCTCAGTGCAGCGGCTGTGTTTGATGGCATTGTTGATCGCTTCTTTGAAGATCAGATAGATGTTCTGCCGGTGTTCCATCGGCAGGGCGACCGCTTCCATCGAGCGCAGGTCATTGATATAGAGCAGGATCTGCTTGTACGAGAGGATCTCCTCATAACTGTCGCGCAGCTTCAGGAAGAGCTCGTACAAGGAATCGCGCTTCGGGTTGATAAGCCAGACGATATCACTCATGTTCTCGATGAGCGCGCGGGCGATGCCGCCGATACTGCGGACCGATTCCTTCACGCTCTCCGGTGCAGTGTGGTCGCCGTGATAGACCATGTCGCTCAGCAGCGAGATCTCGGTGAGGCGTGTGCCGATATCATCATGGAGGTCCGACGCGATCTTCAGGCGGAGCCGTTCCATAGCGAGCAGGTGGCGGAACTGCACATGGATCACCGCGCCGGCAACGGAGAGCAGGAACAGGACCACCAGGGTGATGAACCACCAGGTCTTCCAGAACGGCGGGGTGATGATGATGTCGATGGAGGTGCCGGCAGTATTCCAGATACCGTCATTGTTGGACCCGGTCACCCGGAAGGTGTACCGTCCGGGATCGAGATTGGTGTAGGTGACGAACCGCCGCGGGCCTGCCATGGTCCACTCCTTATCGAATCCCTCCATGATGTAGGCGTATGAATTTGAGGGAGGAGAGGAGAAGTGCAGCGCGGCGAACTCGAACGAGAAGACGTTCTGGTCGTGTGAGAGGACGATCTCGCGTGCAGAGGAGATGGAACGCTGCAGCGGTGAATCACCTCCGACGCCGACGGATCGGTTGAAGATCTGGAAATCGGTCAGCACGATCGGCGGGAGATGCGGATTGTCGCGGATACTGTCCGGATAGAAGATATTGAACCCATTGATACCGCCGAAGTGGAGGTATCCGTGCCGGTCGCGGAACTGGTCGTTGCCTCCGAATTGGTCGCTCTGCAGTCCGTCCGCGGCGGTGTAATGACGCACGGCACCGGTGGCGGGGGTGTAGCGGGTGAGTCCTTTGTTGGAACTGAGCCAGAGGTTCCCGCGTCCGTCCTCGAGGATGCCGTAGATGACATTGTTCACCAGTCCGCTCCGTTCATCCACATGCAGGAATGCCCTGCGCTTCCGGTCATACTTGTTCAGTCCGTTATTGGTGCCGATCCAGAGATCGCCATTCCGGTCCTCCAGAATGTTCCAGACGTTGTTGTTGCTCAGGCTGGAGGTGTCGGCAGGATCCTCCATGAAATGCAGGAAGCGCCCGGAATCGGGATCGAACAGATTCAATCCTCCTCCCAGGGTACCGATCCACATCGCGCCGTCCCGCGTCTGGCAGATGGAATAGACGTAATCGTGGCTCAGACTGCGGGGATCATCCGGATCCCGCGCGTAGAACTTCACGGCGCCGGTGGCAGGGTCGTACCGATTCAGTCCGGCTAGCGTACCGAGCCAGA
The DNA here is from genome assembly GCA_013361065.1 of Bacteroidota bacterium. Classification (GTDB taxonomy): domain Bacteria; phylum Bacteroidota; class Ignavibacteria; order UBA10030; family UBA8401; genus UBA8401. The sequence continues at coordinate 3,446 of JABWAK010000100.1, read as the reverse complement.
GGATGCCGTTATCGTCCTCATGGATGCGGGTGATATCGTTGCTGCTGATGCTGCTGGTGATCCGTCCGTTCTTTGTGTTGTGGAAACTGGACCGGGTCCTGTCGAACATATTCAATCCGCCGCCGTTCGTGCCGATCCATAACCGTCCTCGCCGGTCCTCATGGATGGAACGGATGTAGTTGCTGCTGATACTGTTCACATCCTTCGGATCGTTGCGGTAATGACGGAACCGGCCGGTCGCAGCATCGTACCGGTTCAGTCCGTCGCGTGTACCGACCCAGAGCACATCCGAGCGGTCGCGGAAGAGGGCGGTCACCTCATTGTTGCTCAGACTGAACGGGTCGAACGGTTCACTGCGGAAGTGACGGAACTTCGCACCATTGGGATCGAACTTGTTGATCCCAAGGTCCGTGCCGAGCCAGATGATGCCGGTGCGGTCCCCGATGATGGACCAGATGAAATTGTGACTGATACTGTGGGGATTCCCGGGATGATGACGGTAGGAGAGGAAACGGTACCGGCCGCCGGGAAGCGGCAGGATGCGGTTCAATCCGCCGTCCAGCGTGCCGGCATAGACGATGCCGGTGCTGTCCTTGTATAATGACCAGACATTGTTGCCGCTGATGGAGGACGGGTCCCCGTTCTCATGCAGGAACCGTTCTGACCGGCCGGTGACCGTGTTGAACAGATTCAGTCCGGCGTTCGTGCCGATCCAGCACCGCAGGCTGTCCTCGGCGATGATCGACCAGACGTAATTGTTGCTCAGGCTGCCCGCATCCTTCGGATCGTGCTGGTAGCGGGTGAATGTGCCTTGCTTCGTATCAAAGCGGTTCAGTCCGTTGTACGTTCCGACCCACAGGATTCCCGGAGCACGGGAAGATTCGAACAGGGACCAGATGACGTTGTTGCTGAGGGAGTTCCGTTCTGCCGGATCGTGATAGTAGCGGGTGAACCGGCGAGTGACAGGATCGAACCGGTTCAAGCCGTTGTTCGTTCCGATCCAGAGAGCCCCTTCCGCATCCTGAAGGATGGAGCGGACGTTGTCATTGCTGATGCTGTGCGGGTCCTTCGGATTGTGGCGGAACCGTTCGAACCGCTCCGTTGCCGCATCGAACCGGTTCAGTCCGCCGCCGAGCGTGCCGATCCAGAGAAATCCTTGCGCATCCTCGAACAATCGGACGATGGTGTTGTTGCTGAGAGTGTTGGTATCGCGCGGATCGGAGCGGTACACGGTGAACCGGTACCCGTCATACTTGTTCAGTCCGTCCAGCGTCCCGAACCAGAGGAATCCCTTGCTGTCCTGGAAGACGGAGAAGACGGAGCTTTGGGAGAGTCCCTGTTCGATGGAGATCCGTTCGAACCGGATCCCGTGCTGCTGGGCCGTGAGCGGCAGGGCGATGCAGAGGAGGAGCAGCAGACGGGAAAAAAGAGGGACGAAGTGACGGAAAATATTCATACTTTCCAAATGATACGCAAAATTGGAGGAACAAGCACAATGAAAAATCCTGCTGGCGCAGAGAGTGCCGGAAAGCAGACTGTCCGTGTGCTGATGCTGGGCGATTCCATCACGGCCGGCTTCGATACCGCGCGGCTGCTTCCTTCCTATTCCATCGTAAACCGGGGAGTGTCGGGGGACAGCACTGAGGAATGCAGGGAACGGATCGTACCGGAATGGTTCACCGTGCCGCCGGAACTGCTCTTCCTCTGCATCGGGACCAACGATCTGGCACGGGACAGGAATGATGCATTCATTCTTGAGGGTATCAGATCGATCGTCCAAACGATCCGGCGTTATGCACAACCGGCGATCGTCCTCACATCGATCTTCCCGACAAGGGATAATGCGCCGAGGCCCAATGAACGGATCCGCGGACTGAACAACGGGATCGCAGCGCTTGCATCCGGCAGCGGGTGCAGATATTTCGATCTTCATCCGCACTTCGCGGACGGGACCGGTTCGCTGAAGCAGGAGTTCACGGATGACGGTCTGCATCTTACGGATGCCGCATACCATTCCTGGAGCGGACTCCTGTCAGACTCGATCGACAGCTACAGTGGCAGCACCTACCGGGGTCCTGCCGTGTGACCGTCGGTTCACTTCAGCAGCACCATCCTCTTCACCGACACCAATGAGCCTGCCTGCAGCCGGCAGAAATAGACCCCGCTCGGCAATCCTGCGGCATTCCAGCGATACTGATAGGACCCCTTGTCAAGGTTAACCTTGACAAGGGTTGTGACTGTACGGCCAACCAGGTCCTGAACGGTCAATGAGACCGGCACCGGAGACGGGGCATCCGGCACGGTGAAGGAGATGGTCGTTTCCGGATTGAACGGATTGGGAAAGTTCTGTTCCAGCGTGAACTCCGATGGTGCCGCCGACGCAGGGAGGGACCGGATGCCGGTGAGGACGTTCGGGTCGACCGATTCGAACTTCACCGCATCGGCGACGACATAATTGTTGGTCTTCGCCGCATCACTGATCGTCACTTTGTCCGAAGCTGTCCCGGTGAATTCGTACGTCCCGATCAACTTCCAGGAGGAACCGTTCGCCACCTGGTCGACCCGGACCGTGTCTGTCCCGCCGGAGCGTTCGATGATGAACGGAACATCGGTCGCCCTGTTGGAACTCGCGACCCACCAGCCGTACACGGAATAGACCGCCTTCGCCGGCAGGTGAGGACGGAATTCGTACTTGCCGGTCCCTGTGCCGATGGGATGCAGTTGTGCCTTGGTGGTGCTCCAGTATCCCGGATTGGCGCTCTCGAACCAGCCACCGCCGAGTGCCGTGGCATTCGTGTCGCCGGTGTCGATGATCCTTCTGAACAGCGGTTCCTTCGGCAGGTTGAGCGAATCGGCATGGACCACCGCCAGGATCGCCGGGACAGGACGGGACTCACTCGGAGTATTGATGTACTGATTCGGTACGGCCATCTGCGTGGAACCGCCGCCGTCCAGATTCATCGCGCCGATGCATCCGAGTCCTTTCATGATTGAAGCGAGTTCGGTCAGACTCACCCCTTCGCTCGCCGCCTGCCGTCCGTCCGCAACGATGATGATGACATGCTTGTTGGCCGTGTATCCCACCGCCGTGCGGGGATCGTTGTTCGTCTCCCCGACACCGGAGCCCCACATCAGTTCCTGAGCATACGTGATCTTGATGCTGTCATTCCTGATCAGCATCGGTCCGCCGCCGATACCGGTGAGCAGATCGGCAAAGACCGTTCCGTTGGACTTCGACGGTGCGGGTCTCGGTGACGGATCGTTGTTCACGTACGGCAGCGGCTGGGGAAATGTGTAGAGGTCGGTCACCGCGTTGCCGAACTGATAGATCCAATCGACGCTCAGATTCCTGTCCTTCTTCATCCCGAAGAAACTCCGGATGACCGGATAGGTGAGGCCGTTGCGGGTGACCGATTGTACGTTCGCCGCCTTCACTTCATTGGGAT
>JABWAK010000099.1 GCA_013361065.1 Bacteroidota bacterium | reverse complement strand
GATGCAGACAAGCGCGGGCACATGCTGTTCGATGGCGTCGATGAACGACTCCGTCGGAAGATCCGTGCCGAGGTAATAGGTCGTCCAGCCGTTCGATTCCAGGATATTGTTCACGCACGTGATGCCGATCTCATGATGCTCGTGCTCCAGACAGCCGCACACGGCGACCTTCCCATGACTCGGTCTCTTGGTGATGTGGTCCTGCAGTTTGATGATGGCATGCATCGCCGTGTTCGATGCCAGGTGTTCCTGCTCGATACCGAGATTCCCAGCGGACCACTGCATACCGATCTTTGCGAATGCAGGGAACACGACCCTGTCGTAGATCTCCGGTTGCGATATCCGGTTCGCGTACAGCAGATGGAGGTACTGGAAGGTGTTCTCGCGGTTCCCTTCCAGACAGGTGTTATAGAACAGATCGGAGAGTGCGGCGAAATCCTTTGTCAGCAGGGCATAATCGGTCGAGACATTCACCGACGAGAGTGATTCCTTCGCCGGCACCAACAGATCGGTCACATCGTAAGCGAACTGGTCCATGAAGGCAACGACATCCTTCATCTTGTACTTCCGGTGACCGCCCGGCGTCTTGATGCACCGGAGCGAGCCTTTGTCCGTCCACCGCTTCACGGTCGATTCGTTCACTTTCAGCATGGCGGCAACGGCGGTGGTCGAAAGAAGACTCGATTTCATATGATTGCCCAGTATGAATGAATAGCACGAATTGCACGTTTAATATACAAAGGTCCGGCATCGCGCACAAGCCGGATTTTGTTTTTTCCGGTGATAATCTTTACTATGTGCCATGCAACGATATGGAATAGTATTATTCGCGCTGCTGCAGGGGATGGTCTTTTCCCAACGGCTGCCGGTCCAATCCTTTACGACGAACGATGGGCTCGCCTCGAATCTGGTCACGGAGATCTATCAGGATTCCAAAGGATATCTCTGGATCGGAACCGATGAAGGGATCAGTCTGTTCGACGGTGATCAGTTCCGCACCATCCGGTTCAGTCCGGACAGGGTGTACGGGTATGTGAATGACATCGTGGAGAGCAGGCGGCAGAGCGGAGTGTTCTGGATCGCCACGAACTCCGGCGGACTGCTGCGCTATGAGAACGGCACGATGACAACGATCCCGCTCGGTCCGGAGCCGGGTGCCGGTTCCGTCAATTCGGTTCTGGAGACCGCCGACGGCGCGTTGTGGTGTGCAACGGATGCAGGCCTCGTGCGGTTTACGCAAAACGGTACGGAATGGATCACCAGAACGGAACACAATGCGTACACCAAGCTGGTCCGGGCGCTCGACGGAACGGTATGGTGCCATGCGGGTTCGAAGCTGCTCATCCTGGACCTCGAAACGAGGTTGCTCTCCGTGCCCTCGGTCCCCGGCCTGCCGACGGACAGCATCGCACTCATCAATACACTGTCGGATAGTTCGATCGCAGTCCACCGGGGCGGAAGGGCGAGAGCAGAGGTCTTTATCGTCAGATCGATGACGGTCACAAAACAGTTCCAGCTCTTCTCTCATGCATCCCTCTTCACGGTCCGGACCCATGATGGTCAGTACTGGACCGGGACCCCCGATGGGCTCACGGCGATGCGTGATGCCGGCGGAGTTCCCTTCCATTGGATCTATACGACGACCAACGGTCTGCCGATCAATGAACTCACCATCGGATTCCTCGATAAGGAAGAGAATATCTGGTTCGGAAGCTACGGCAGGGGACTGACAAAGCTCGAGACACGGCGGTACACACAATTCGCGTTCACCGGGATGTCAGGGAAAGCACTCTACGACAAAGAGAGCAGGGTATGGGTGCCGACCTCCCATGGTCTCATCGAACAGTGGAAGGATTCGGTGGGATTATGGAAGCGTCAGCTGCATGTCATCCGGGACAATGGAACGATGATCTCGCCGGTTGCGGTCGCATCCGGTACGTCGCGGGACCTGTGGATCACCGCCGGTGAGGGGGTGCTGTACAGACTCGCCGTGCAGCGTCAACGGAATTCTCCGTCACAACTATCGATTTCTGCGAAGCTCACCGAAGCGGACGGTTACCCGCGCGCTCTCAATATCACCTTGATGATGGATTCCAGGGATGTACTGTGGTACTCGCCGCTCTCCGGAGGGTTGATCGGGATTGATGTGCGGAACACACCGGTGAAGGTCGCGGAATTCCTCTATCCCCGTCATACCATGCTGCGCGATGTGCGTGAATTGCATGAGGACAGAGACGGTCGGGTATGGGCGCTGGGATTCGATCCGGTCAACCGGATCGTCGTACGGAGAAATGATCGCTTCGAGCTTGATTCGACGGATAAGGTGCTGACATCGCTGCCAGCCATCCCGTTCCGGGCGGTGCGTCAAACAGCGGATGGGGCGTATTGGTTCGGATCGCGATATCAGGGCCTCTATCTCTATCAAGGGGACTCCCTGCGGAGGCTCACCACGGCGGACGGACTCATCAGCAATCAGATCGGCAGTCTGGGGGAGACCGCATCGAATGGATTGCTCATCGGGACGATGGCGGGGCTGATGTTGATGCAGGACCGGAGCGTACTCCGGTTCACCTCGCTGCAGCAATATGTCCAGTCACCGGTCGTGACGCTCTCCTCCGATTCGGCCGTGACATTCGCCGCCACCCGTTTCGAGATGACCTTTTTCGATGAATTGCCGGAACAACAGGAATCCCGGTTCCCTCCGGTACTGTTCACTTCCATTTCTGTGAATGGGAAGGAACGGCCGGTCGCAACAGAAGTGGAACTCACCGCGGCGGAGAATACCGTTACGATCGATTTCACCGCCATCTCATTCCGGAACTCCGGCGCCCTTCGTTTTCAGTATAAATTGGAACCGCTCGAACAAAGCTGGAGTGCCGTCACCTCGAACCGGTCCGTCACCTATGCGAATCTCAGTCCGGGTGAGTACGTCTTCTCCGCCCGCGTCCTGAACCAGCAGGGGATCCCGAACGAGATCGCGTCCGTGCTCCCGGTCTCCATCGCATCGCCGTATTGGACGCGCTGGTGGTTCATCGCCGCTGTCCTGTCGGTCATCCTGACCATACTCGTGCTGCTGGAGCGGGCGCGCGTTCGGCGGCTGCTGGAGATCGAAAAGATCCGCTCCCGGATCGCTGCGGATCTGCATGATGACATCGGCTCCGGTCTCACCCGGATCGCGCTGCTGTCGGATATGATCCGCCGGCAATCCGGAACGGTAAGCGCCGGTTCGGACAATTCCTTCTCCGTCCCGACGCTCACCGCAAAGGTCGGCGATATCTCACGCGAACTGGTCGATGCGATGAGTGACGTTGTCTGGTCCATCGATCCCAAGAACAGCTCCATGGAACGGCTGATCCAGCGCGTGCACACCTTCGCCGTGGAGGTGTGTGAAGCGAAGGAGATCTCCCTGACCTTCTCGGTGCAGGACGGTGTGGAACGCGCCAGGGTCGGTTCGGACAGTATCCGGGCGGTCCTGCTGGTGGCCAAGGAAGCGCTCACCAATATCGTGCGCCATTCCAATGCGCGGAACGCATCATTCTCCATCGACCAGGGGCAGGAAGGATTGACCGTGACTGTGAAGGATGACGGGAAAGGGTTCACGGTGGATGAACTCTCGCGGATGAACGGTCTGACCAACATGCGTCTTCGGGTGGAGAAACTGGGAGGGGTGTTCACGCTGGATGCCGTCAAAGGGGCCGGTACAACGGTGGTGGCACGGATTCCGCTCGGCCGGTGAGACCGGGGAACTGACCATCTGTTCAGTTGCCCCGGACCGGGAAGTTCCGTAATTTCGTCCGATGCCTATGTATGATACATCCAAACATTTCACGGTGATCCGTGTCGCCATCGTTGACGATGACGAGGAGTTCCGCAACGGCCTGAGCTGGATCATCAGTCAGACCGACGGATACGATCTGACCGGGATCTATAAGAACTATACCGATGCCCTGCACGGTATCAGTGAACGGTTGCCCGATGTCGTATTGATGGATATCGGTCTCCCCGGGAAGTCTGGCATCGAATGCGTCCGCGATCTGAAGGTGCAGTTCCCGCAGGTGCAGTTCGTCATGCAGACCGTCTATGCGGATGATGAGAACATCTTCCAGTCGCTGCGGGCCGGGGCATCCGGGTACCTGCTGAAGAAGACACCCTCATCGGCATTCCTGCAGGCCATCAGCGATGCTCACGGCGGCGGTGCCCCGATGAGCGGCGAGATCGCCCGCAAAGTACTCAATTACTTCCAGACACCCGCCCCCCGGTCCGGTCCGGACTATCAATTGTCCGAACGCGAAGTGGAAGTGCTGAAGGCGCTGACCGAGGGACATAGTTACAAATCGATCGCCGATAAACTCTTCGTCAGCGTCCATACCGTCCGGTTCCATCTGCACAACATCTACGATAAGCTCCATGTGGCCTCCCGCGCCGAAGCGGTGGCGAAAGTGATGAAAGAGAAGGTCCTGTGAATCACGTCACAGGACCGGCCAACTGAACATCTGTTCAGTTGAATCACCCTGCACCGCGCGCTATTTTTCCTCCGTCATTCTCACCATTCCATTCATGCACCGACGAGAGGCCACCGTATGCGTCCGTTCCTGCTGTTCCTGCTTACTTCCTGCATGCTGTTCGCACAGCTTGTGCAGACCGCCCATCCCATCATGTTCGTCACACAGACACCGGCATCGGGATTCGCCTCCGTTACACAGACCTTCAACAATCACCTTCCGTCGGTGAACAGCGCACCCCGCGGCGGCGATCTGATGATCCGCTATACGGACGGAACCGTTCGCAACCTCACCCGCGAGGCCGGATACGGGGATTCCACCGTACTGCAGGGAGCGAAATCGATCGCGGTCCGTCAGCCGTCGGTCCATTGGTCCGGCACCAAAGCGCTCTTCAGCATGGTGATCGGTTCGCCGACCAAGAGATGGGAAACACCGACCTTCTATTGGCAGATCTACGAGGTGACAGGATTCGGGAAAGGGCAGACCGTCCAGATCACCAAGGTGCAGCATCAGCCGGCGGCGTACAACAACATTTCGCCGATCTACGGCAGTGATGATAATATCATCTTCACCTCCGATATGCCGCACAATAAGAAGAGATATCTGTATCCGCAGCTTGACGAGTATGAGAATGCTACCGTTGTGACCGGATTGTGGAAACTCGACCGCTCCACCGGCGCCGTCACCCTCATCGAACACTCTCCCAGCGGTGCGTTCTATCCGTCGATCGATTCGTACGGCCGCATCATCTTCACGCGGTGGGACCATCTGCAGCGGGACCAGCAGGCCGATCTGGACCGTGCCGGTCAGCCGTACGGCACCTTCAATTATGCCAGCGAGGATTCAGCGGCACCGCCGTTGAATTCCCGCGAGGAAGTGTTCCCGGAACCGCGCAGCGTCCTCAATCCCGACTATGACAGCACGATGGCCCTGCATACCTTCAATCACTTCTTCCCGTGGGAGATCAATCAGGACGGAACGGAGGAGGAGACGGTCAATCATGTCGGCCGGCACGAGTTCGGCGGTTCCTATTCGGACCGGTCGTTCCTGAAGGACAACAATCTCAGCTATATCACACCGAAGGAGAGTATCATCAAGAACAGGAAGTACCTTGTCTCCGATGCCGGGATGTTCCACATCACGGAGGATCCGAATATTCCCGGGACGTACTATACCAGTTATGCACGGGAATTCTCGCGGGAGACGGCCGGTCAATTGCTCAAATTCACCGGCGGCAAAGGAATGAACCCGGAGGAGATGGAGATCTTCGAGCTGACCCATTCCGCAACAGCCGGATCGGCCGAGGATGGTACCACTCCCAATCCGAATCACAGCGGTCACTATAAACAACTGGTGCCGATGACCGACGGAATGTTCATTGTCAGTCATACCGAGAACAACTTCCAGAACAAGAATGAAGGAACGGACAAAAATCCCAAAGTGCGGTACAACTTCAGGCTGAAGACACTGACGCAGACGACCATCGGCGGGAAGGCATTGTACGTTGCTCATCAGAAACTCACGTCCGGGTTCGTCCGCACACTGGAGTACTACAATGGAAACGATTATATCGTCTCCAGGACCGACACCTTGTGGGAGATCGATCCGGTGGAAGTACGGTCACGCCCCGTGCCGCCGTACAAGACCGAGACGCCGCTTGCCGATCCTGAGCTCAAGGTCTTCACCGAGGAGAATGTGGACCAGCAGCAGTTCCGTGACTGGCTCCGGCAGCAGAACCTCGCACTCATCGTCAGCCGCAACGTCACCACGCGCGACCGTACAGACATTGCGCAGCCGTACAATCTGAAAGTGCCCGGCGGCGTCTCTTCCGTCCCGCTGGCCGGCAAGGTGTACGATGTCAGTTACCTGCAGCTCTTCCAGGCGGACCTGCGGCGCGCACAGGGCGGTGCCGGAGGCCATACCACGCCGAAACCGGGACGCCGCGTGCTGGCCACGCCGATGCATGACGGTATCGGGAAGAATCCGCCGCTTGCAGCCGCTCCGGCCGGCAGTGTGAAGCTCGGACTGGATGGTTCCATGGCATCGCTCGTTCCTGCCCATCGTGCCATGACCTGGCAGTTATCCGACTCCACCGGTAAAGGGGTCGTGCGTGAGCGGTATTGGATCACGTTCCAGCCCGGGGAGATCCGCGCCTGTGCATCGTGCCACGGTGTGAATGCCAAGGATCAATCCGGACTTCCGAAACCGGTCAACAAACCGGAGGCACTCCGCACCCTGCTCAAACATTGGAAGAATACCGTGTTGAGTGTCCGGAACTCGGGTGTCCGTCCGGAGGAATACCGGCTGGAACAGAACTATCCCAATCCGTTCAATCCTTCTACCCGCATCGCCTTCACTGTTCCTGCAGCCGGGAATGTCTCGATCCGCGTGTATGATGCACTTGGCCGGCAAGTCACGGAACTGCTCAATGAGGTGAAAGGGCCGGGGTCGCATGAAGTAGAGTGGGATGCGCGCGGTCTGGCCTCCGGTATCTATTATTATACGATGCGTTCGGGACCGTTCTCCAGGACGATGAAACTCCTCCTGCTGCGGTAGATCCGAAGACACCGTTCCTCCCCGATGCCGGCACCCGCCGGCATTTTTATTGGCAGATATACCATACCAGCGCACTTTTTTGTATTTTGTGCATTATGGAAGAAAAAGAAAAATCCGACTTTATCCGCGATATCATCAATGACGATCTGAAGACCAACAAGTACCAGGGGCGGGTGCATACCCGGTTCCCCCCGGAACCGAACGGGTACCTCCATATCGGTCATGCGAAATCCATCTGTCTCAATTCCGGCATCGCCCGGGATTACAACGGTAAATTCAATCTGCGGTTCGATGATACGAACCCGTCGAAGGAAGAGCAGGAATATGTCGATTCCATCGTCGAGGATGTACGGTGGCTCGGAGGGGATTTCGAGGACCGGCTCTACTTCGCCTCGGACTATTTCGGGACGATGTATGAGTTGGCCGTACAGCTCATCACGAAAGGGAAGGCATTCGTCTGCGATCTGAATGCCGAGGAGATGCGGCTGACCCGCGGCACATTGACCGAACCGGGGAAGGAGAGTCCGTACCGGAACAGGTCCGTTGCTGAGAATCTCGATCTGTTCAGCCGGATGAAGAACGGTGAGTTCCCCAACGGCGCGAAGACCCTCCGTGCGAAGATCGACATGGCATCGCCCAATATCAATCTCCGTGATCCGGTTATGTACCGTATCGTGCATGAACACCATCACCGGCAGAAGGATGCGTGGTGCATCTATCCTACGTACGACTGGGCGCACGGCATCGAGGACTCGCTGGAACGGATCACCCACTCCATCTGCACACTGGAGTTCGAGAACCACCGCCCCCTCTATGACTGGTACCTTGAGGAGCTCGGTGTGTACCGTCCGCAGCAGATCGAGTTCGCACGGCTCAACCTGAGCTATACGGTGCTGAGCAAGCGCAAGCTGCTCCGCCTTGTGAATGAAGGACATGTCTCCGGCTGGGACGATCCGCGCATGCCGACCATCGCCGGGTTTCGCCGCCGCGGATACACCGCCGCCTCCATCAAGAACTTCTGCGACATCATCGGCGTGGCGAAACGGGACAGTACCATCGATGTCACGCTGCTCGAGTACAGTATCCGAGAGGACCTGAACAAGCATTCACAGCGCGCTATGGCGGTGCTCAATCCGCTCCGGGTCGTCATCACCAATTACCCGGAAGGGGCAACCGAGGAATGTACGGCGGTCAACAATCCGGAGGATGAGAATGCCGGAACACGGCAGGTCCCCTTTGCCCGCGAATTGTTCATCGATCAGGACGATTTCCGCGAAGTGCCTCCGCCGAAATACTTCCGCCTCTCGCCCGGTATGGAGGTGCGGCTGAAGTATGCCTACATCATCAAATGCGAATCGGTGGTGAAGGATGCGCAGGGGAATGTCACTGAGGTGCGCTGCACGTACGATCCGGAATCCAAGAGCGGAATGGCCGGTGCGGGACGGAAAGTGAAAGCGACCATCCACTGGGTCTCCGCTGCCCACGCGAAGGATGTTGAGGTGCGCCTCTATGACCGGCTGTTCGTGAAGGAGAATCCGGATGAGGCAGAGGAGGGGAAGGATTTCCTCTCCAATCTGAATCCTGATTCCCTGCAGGTTGTGAAGCACTGCAAAGTGGAAGCGATGCTGGGGAATGCAGCGGCAGGAGAAGGGTACCAGTTCGAACGAACCGGGTATTTCTCCGTCGACCCGAAGGACAGCCGTCCGGGGGTTCCCGTTTTCAATCGCGTGGTCACACTGAAGGATACATGGGCGAAGATCGAACAGCGGCACCGCTGACGGCGGTGCCCGCGGCCCAGTGAACGGAACGAACGCCTCTCACCAACCAGAAGGAGCATCGCTATGCCCGAAGAGATCAGAACACCCGAACCGGTCGCAGAAATGTCAATGAGCGATACCATCGTCGGTATCCTCTCCTCGCCCTCCGAGGTGTATGCTGCTATCGCGACCACCGAACCGAAACGGTCCAACTGGCTCATACCGCTGCTGCTTGTCATCGCAGCCGGCATCGTCTTCACCCTCTCCGTCTTCACCCAGCCGGCCATCCAGGACCAGATGATGGAAGCGCAGACCAAAGCGATGCAGAAGAGCGTGGCAGAAGGCAGGATGACACAGGAACAGATGGAGCAGGCTCTGGAGATGAATCCGGCGAAACCGGGGTCGACCATGTTCCTCCTCTTCGGCAGCATCGGTATGGTCGGTGCGATGGTGTTCACCCTGTTCGTCTATTCAGGCGTCTATTTCCTGGCAGGGAAACTCATTCTGAAGTCATCGGTGCCGTACGGCAAGGTGCTTGAAGTGAACGGTCTCTCTTATTATGTGGGGACGATCGCAACGTTGCTCACTGTGGTGACGGTCGTCGCCATGGGGTCGATCTATGCGGCTCCGAGTGCAGCATTGTTCGTGGAGAATTTCGATCCGATGGACAAGACGCACAAGTTCCTTTCAGCGCTGAATATCCTCGAATTCTGGCAGTTGTTCGTGATCGCAGTCGGTCTTGCCAAGATCTGGCAGACGACACTGGCGAAAGGTCTGGCAGTGGTCGGCGGGGTGTGGCTCGTGTGGACGCTGGTGAAGGTCTTCGCGAATTTCGGATTCGGGATGTGATCAGAGGATACTGGCCGGATCGACATCGATGATGATCCGGCACCCGGCGGCGACCGCCGGGGAATGCAGTTCGGTAACGACACGCGCCGCGGCATGACGGGCGCGTGTCCCGTTTTGATCCTGTTCCTTCGGTGCTTTGATGATGATCTGCCACCGGTGGTCGTTCTTGATCTTCGCCAGCACGGCGGGGGAAGGACCGAGCACCGAGTCTCGCGGCAATAGTTTCAGCAATTTCCTTCCGGCCTCCGCCGCCAGCTGCTCCACCGACTGTTCCGACCTTCCTTTGAACTCCAGCACGATGATCCGCGAGAACGGGGGATAGAGAAGTGAGCGGCGGTATTCCGCCTCCTCGGCAAAGAAGCCGGTAAAATCGTGTTCGCGCACGAACTTCAGTGCATAGTGTGCCGGCTGGGAGGTTTGGATGATCACCTCACCGGCCAGCGTGCCTCTGCCCGCTCTCCCGGCGACCTGCGTCAGCAGCTGGAACGTCCGTTCTGCGGAACGGAAATCGGGCAGCATCATCTGCGTGTCAGCCGAGATCACGCCGACCAAGGTCACGCGGGGGAAGTCCAGTCCTTTTGCCACCATCTGCGTCCCGAGCAGGATGTCCGTCCCGCCGTTCCCGAACTCCCGCAGGATCCGTTCATGGGAACCTTTCCGTGTGGTGGAATCCATATCCATGCGCGCCACCACCGCCGAAGGGAAGAGGGTGTTCAGTTCCTCTTCCACACGCTGGGTGCCGAAACCGTTCATGGCGAAATCGAATCCGCCGCATTGACGGCAGGCGGTCGGCGGCGCCTTCACGCTGCCGCAATAGTGGCACCGCAGATGTTTCTTCGTGGCATGATAGGTCATCGTCACGCTGCACTGGTCGCACTGCTCCACATGTCCGCAGGAGCGGCATTCGATGAACGGCGCGAACCCCCGGCGGTTCTGCAGCAGGATGACCCCTTCCTTCCTCTCCAGCCGCTCGCGGATCTTCTGTTCCAGCAGCGAGGAGATGCTGCGTGACAATCCTTCGAATGCTTTCTTCCCCAACTCCTTCGCTTTCAGCTTTGCATCGGCGAACACCCGGCGGCGTTCCTCCGTCATATCCACGACCGTGACCGGCGGCAGGACGGCATTGTCGGCCCGCTCGTTCAGTGTCAGCAGTGTATAGCGTTCCTGCAGCGCGTTGGAATACGATTCCACGGAGGGGGTGGCGGAGCCCAGCACGACCACTGCGTTGTGCAGCGATGCACGCATGATCGCTGCGTCGCGGGCATGGTACCGGGGAGTTGCATCGAACTGCTTGTATGAGGATTCGTGCTCCTCATCCACGATGATGAGTCCGATCTCCTTCAGCGGGGCGAAGAGGGCCGACCGGGGCCCGATGACGATCGGATAGCGTCCGACATGCACGGCACGCCAGGCATCATGACGTTCCCCGTCGGACATCCGGCTGTGCATCCAGACGACGCGCCCCTGGAAATGCGTCTGGAACCGCCGGACCGTCTGCGGTGTGAGCGAGATCTCCGGGATCAGCACGATGGCGGTCTTTCCCCGCTCCAACGTCTGACGGATCGATTCGATGTACACTTGTGTCTTTCCGCTGCCGGTGATGCCGTGCAGCAGGAACGTCCGGGACGCGCCGGTATCGATCGAACGCGAGATCGTCCGGACACACATCTCCTGTTCCTCGTTCATCCGGATCGCCAGTCCGCGTGCGGTATCTTCGTCGGGGATGAACGTCGCGGTCCGGTCGACCACCTTCTGACGGAGCGTGATCAGTCCTCGTCCTTCCAATGCCCGGAGCGTGGCGAGCGATGCTCCGTGTTCCTTCATGAACGCTGCGGCATCGTGTTCGCCGTCGTTCAGGGTCTGCAGCGCTTCCCACAGTTTCCGCTGCGTGGCGCCCCGCAGGCCGCTGCCGTCGGATCCGCCGACCTTGCTGAGGAACCATGCCTTCTTGTGCGTGGTCTGCCGTGCAGCCCGCTCCTCGATGGTGATGATGTTCCGTGCCGCCAGATCCTTGACGGCAGTATAGAGATTCTTGATCCCCGTGCTGCGTCCGATCTGCTGAATGGTCGCCGGACCCTGCGTCAGCCGTGCAACGATCTTCTTCTGAACTGCGGACAGCACCGCGGCAGTATCGTACGATGCGTTCAAACGCATGATACGTTGTGCAGCGTGACCGTATCCGGGCGGGAGGAAGAGCCGGACCGTCTCACCGAGCGGCGCCTGATAATAGTCTGCGATCCAGGCGGCAAGCCGGAGGTCTGCAGGTCCGATCAGCGGTTCCAGTTCGGTCACATCATGG
Organism: Bacteroidota bacterium; assembly: GCA_013361065.1. Taxonomy (GTDB): domain Bacteria; phylum Bacteroidota; class Ignavibacteria; order UBA10030; family UBA8401; genus UBA8401. The sequence continues at coordinate 590 of JABWAK010000099.1, read as the reverse complement.
ATCGGTTTGACAGGAATATCCGGCCGGACCGCCGGGAATGAGATGACGACACCGGTGAGCGTGGAGCGTCCGAAGGGGACGGTCACTACCGAACCCCGTACGATGACGGAGGTGAGATGTTCAGGGATGCTGTATGTGAAGAGCTGCGCGACCGGTACCGGAAGCGCAACATCGGCAAGGCGATGGTCCATGGATCACTTCAGGTAGGGGTGGAGGTGATGCAGGATGCTGTCCGTGGCGCCGCAATGGGTACGGACAAACTCCGCTGCGATGGTCCCGGCCGCGGTGCGCCGCGCATCATCCTCGAGCAGGGTGCGCAGCGTGCGGTACAGCTGCCGTTCGGTCTCAATGACGGATCCGCCGCCGTTGCGTGCGAGCGCAACGGCTTCCTGCGAGTTCGTGTGCTTCGGTCCATAGATCACCGGTACGCCGAAGACGGCAGGCTCGAGGACGTTGTGGATCCCCTGACGGAAACTACCTCCCACGTACACGACGTCGGCGTATTGATAGAGCGCCACCAGAACGCCGATACTGTCGATAAGAATGACGCTCTCGCCCTGATAGGTGCTCATCTCGGAGAAGCGTTTGTA
>JABWAK010000269.1 GCA_013361065.1 Bacteroidota bacterium | reverse complement strand
CAGGTTGTTCTTGATGGTATTGAAATCACCGTTGTAGTTGTCGGTGATCTTCGCCGGGATCGCTCCCTTGGAGATATCATCCACATACTTCGCTGCCACGTTCAGCGGACCGATCACCGAGTCCAATGTATCGTTCACACCCTGCACGATCTTGCGGAAATCGCCGCCGTGTTTGGAAGCATCGGCACGGGTGTTCAGTCGGCCTTCCACCGCTGCCAGAGCAAGCATATTGGCATCGGCCACCAGCGCGTTCACTGCGTCGATGCAGGTGTTCAGGTTGTTCTTGATGGTATTGAAATCGCCGTTGTAATTGTCCGTGATCTTCGCCGGGATGTCGCCTTTGGAGATACGGTCCACATAGACCGCCGCCACGTTCAAAGGACGGATGACAGAATCGAGCGTATCATTGACGCCCTGTACGATCCTGCGGTAATCTCCGTGATGCTGGGCAGCATCGGCACGGGTGTTCAACCGGCCTTCCACCGCCGCCAGAGCCAGCATATTGGCATCGGCTACCAGCGCGTTCACCGCATCGATGCAGGTATTCAGATTGTTCTTGATCTCGTTGAAATCGCCGTTGTAACTGTCCGTGATCTTGTTCGGGATATCACCCTTCGCGATGCGGTCCACATACGTCGCTGCGACATGCAGCGGACCGATGACCGCATCGAGGGTTCGGTTCATCCCGGTGACGATCTCGTGATATTTCCCTTTGAATCCCTCGGTCCTCCCTCGGACGCTCAGTTCGCCGCGGATGGCGGCATCGCACATCCGTTTGGACTCCTCGCCCAATGCATGCAGCGTGTCGATCACTTTCTGCAGGCTGATGTTCAACTGATCCTGATCGGACCGTACCTTCACGGTGAAGTTCAGATGCCCTTCCGAGATCGCTTTGGTGATGCGGCTCTGCGTCTTGATACCGTCGATCATCGTCTGAAAGGCGTTTGCCACATTCCCCAGTTCGTCCTCCGATGCGGTGTGGATGTCCACATCCGTATCACCGACCGAGATGCGTCCCGCCGCATACTCGATCCCTTGCAGCGGCGTTACGACGAGCTTCTTCAGGGAAAGATTGAGCACCAGCACCGTGATGACACTCATGATCACAGTGCCGATGAAGATCCATAGCACATCCGCCATCAATAATCCGGTCACATCACTGTTCGGATAGGCGGCGACGATGGTATAGCCCCACGGCTCATACGGGAATGTGCGGACGGTCCATCGCTCCTCCGGTCGTGTGGTGAGATGCACGACAAGGTCCTTGTTCACATGGGAACCTTTAAAGAGGACCTCGTTCGCATTGTTCAGCAGGGCGATGAAACCGTTCTGCAGCACCACATGCTCGTTGATGAGTTCTTCGACGAATTTCATCGAGGCGATCGGATACCCGGTGTACAGAACACCGAGCACACTGCCGCGTCCATCCGTCAGCGGTTCGTATGCGGTATAGTACGGTTTGCCGAGGATGCTGACCACACCATAGAATGGATGACCGGCCATGATGCTCTGATATGCCTTCCCGGCCGGATCGAGCCGCGTTCCGAGGGCACGCGTCCCGTCACCCTTCTTCACATTGGTCGAGATGCGGATGAACTCGCTGCCCCGGCGGACGAAGATGGTCGCCGTGGCATCGGTCAGTTCTTTCACATGATCCACGATGTCCGCATCGTTCACCTGCAGACGGGGACCGAGGTAGAGCGCCGGCACCGGTTCCGTGCCGAGCAGCACCGTTCCGCGCACTGCGGGAACTCCGGTCTTCCTGACCGATTCACGCAACAGACCGATGGAGGAGCGGACACGGGCCCCCATCAACTCATCCACGATATCCAGCGACTGGCGCACCTCTGTATTCGTGTCCTCCATCAGTGCCATCGCCTGGTCATGATACCGGACGGACAGTGTATAGGACATGATGGCCCCTGCCGCAAACAACAAGAAGAGGGTCGAGGCCAGGATCGCCAGACTGATCTTGACGCTCAATCTCTTCCTGATGGAATGAAGAATCCATTTCACGGTGTACTCTCCTTACTCTATCGGTCCGCTTCATTCCGGACCGACGGGTCATGGTGTGCGTGACCGGACCATCGGTCCGTCTTTCCTGCCTAGTATGCTGCTTCCGCTGCCGCGTGATGCCGTGCGGTCGACCGCACCTCCCGCCGTGCCGGTCCCGCGGAGATGGTGAACTTGGCGATGAGGTTCTGGAGGTTCTCGGTGAGTCTGTTGAGGTCCTCCGCGGCACGAGCGACCTGCTGGGTGCCCGACGCGGTCTG
>JABWAK010000008.1 GCA_013361065.1 Bacteroidota bacterium | reverse complement strand
CGAACCAGAGCATCCGCTCTTCGGCTGACCCGGTGGGGAACGAATGTCCTGTTTTTTGATTGAAAAGCGCCACGGTGAATCTCACCTGCTCCGACGGTTCTGCTTCACGGATGTCAGGATGAATACGCAACTCCACGACCCCGCGTACCTTTCCCGGATCGTGCGCACCATGGAACAAGTGTTGCGCCACATTCGGCAGTTCTTTGGACATGGAGGCATTCCGTCCTGGTGCATAGGTCATATGACAATCCTGACAGCGTACCCCTTCCTTCGCGTAGGGACCTGCTTTCCACTCCAAATGCGTCGATTTCACCCAGATGCCATACGGATCCTTCTCGTTGTGACAGGTGCCGCAGAAATCTGCCGAGCGGAGGAAATCCGATTGCTTCGTTTCATGGGCAGGCGAGACAAGTCCCTCGCGCGGACCATATTTCACTTTGCCGGGTTCGGAAACGTAGTTGAAATTGTGGGGTACATCACCCTGGAATCCGGTGATCGTGTGGCAGACATCGCACGAGACCGATTCATTCGCACGGCTGTTAGCGGAGGGAGGAGGAGGAGGGACGTCTCCGGCCAGGAAGGCGACCGGTGCGTGACAGCCGTTGCACCCGGCCTTCACGCCGGCAACCTTCGGGTCTTTTTCCGCGTGCGGAACGGCCAGCGTGAAGTACTCAATCTCATCCCAGTGATGCGTATATGCTTGTGACATCATTGACTGTTCCCATTGACGGAAGAAATCGACATGGCATGATGTGCCGCAGGTTTGAGATCGTTCATAATCTGAATATTTCTTCGTCCCCAATGCGGCATCACCAGCCTTCTTCTCTTGAGAGAACAGCATCGATGCAGCCAGGCCAAGCAGTACAACGAGAAAGAACAGGGATAGTTGACGGTGACGGCCGGGAATGTTCATAGATCCTCCGGAGCTGTGGAGTATGGAAGAGGAGGGCCGCACCGTTTCTGCCGGTGCGGTCAGGAAAGAGTATGATGAAGACTAAATGAAAATCGCAGAAGAAGCAATATGCAAAGAGGAGGAGGGAATTGAGCGGAGTGAATTGTCCGTTTTATATTTAAAATGAATGCTCGGTCGAAATATACAAGAACATCCCTTTGGTCGTTTCATGTGTTGAAGAAGAATATGGGAACGCCAATCCTGGTACGATCTGCACACCGCCGATATCAATGGCGAACCGCATGCCGGGACTGACAATCATTTCATCAGTACGGCGATCGGAACTGCCGGAGTTGATATAGAGGATCTCCATCATCACATTCAGACGGTAACTCAACAGCAGGATGGCGCTGCCGCCTACGAAGATATCGGAATAATCCTCCGTGGAGGAACCAACTTCTATACCATCCGGCGAATAGGTGCCGCCGATGTTCACGTGTGTCACGAACGTATTACTGATCCGTTCACTGTACGGAAGGTTTGTCTGGATGCCAAAGACTTCGCTGCCAAGGCCGCGTTGCTTATCACCTGTTGGTAAGATGACAGATACCCGCGGAGCGAACGCGCGCGCGGGGGAATCGACCATCTGGAACCGGTAGTTGAGCATCACATCACCTATCCCCGAAGTGCCAGGAGTGCCGACGATGGAATACGGCACGGTATAACTCAATTGATGGGTGCGTCCCCCCGCCGGCCATTCCTGTGTAAAACTCAGATCGTACGCATCGAACAAAGAGTTGGTATTATTCAGAAAGGAAGCGTTCGTGATATGCTGCACTACCCGCTGCTCCTGATTGTACGCTTCCTCGATGAAGAAGGAATTATCCTCGATCGCTTTGGTGAACTCCTGAGCGGAGAGTGTTGCAGTAAGGAGAAGGGTGAAGACGAAAAGACGCATGGTAATAACCTAATTCATAGATGATTGAGTTTGGGCAGGAATTTCCCGGTGCGTTCGCTGTACTCCCGGTAGCGGTCCCCGAACTGTGCCACCAAGAACCGCTCCTCGGTGAACGTACGAATATAGAGCGTTCCCAGCACAAACAATGACAAGAGCAGCACCGGGAGAAGGCCGGCGAAGAGACCGAGACCGAAGAAGAGGAGGAACCCGGTCGTATAGAGCGGGTGCCGGATGAACCGGTAGATGCCGTGGGTGACCAGTTCATGCTCTGCGCGGGTCTGCACCGTATCGGTGATGTTCCTGCCGAGCGAGCGGAACACGGAGTAACCCATCGGCAGGGAGAGCAGCGCAAGCGCATAGCCGGTCCAGGTTGCTGCGGACGGCAGTTCCATCCGTACCGATGCGAACAGGCCCGGAGCGAGCGGGAAAAGCAGGCAGTTCACCCACAGGATGCCGCCGAAGATGCGCAGCAGCAGGAAGGTGACCGGCCCTTCGTTCTTCATCCGGGCAAACCGGTCGTTCTGCTGATGTGCTTTGTGACGATGATATCCGCCGTACAGGACAACAGCATAGAATGGCAGTGCGAAGAGTATCCGTGTGATCGTCTCTTGTTCCATCATTCCTCCGGAATTATGCGAGCAGCCGATAGACCTGCGCCACCAGGAAGCAGACGACCAGTCCCATCAGGACGGGAAGGACGGTGGCAACGGCGGTCCATTTCACGCTCTTGGTCTCTTTATAGATCGTATAGATCGTGGTGGAGCAGGGGTTATGCAGCAGGCTGAAGAGCATCAGATTCAGGCCGGTCAGCATCGTCCATCCGCCCGCGCGCAGCACATCGGCCACGCCGGACGCATCATCCAGCTCGAACATCACACCGGCGCCGTCCCCCACGCCGGTCAGTTTTGCGCTGAGCACGGTGAGCATCAGCACCGTCGGGATGACGATCTCGTTGGCAGGGATAGCGATGATGTACGCCAGCAGGATGACGCCGTTGAGTCCCAGCAGGATGCCGAACGGGTCCGCATTGTTGATGAAATGTTCCGCCAGGCTCAGTTCCCCGATGTGGATGTTGGAGACCAGCCAGATGACGGCGCCTGCCGGTGCGGCAAAGACGATCGCGCGCCAGAGAACGATCGCCGTACGGTCGATGAGGCTCGTGTAGAGCGTCTGCCACAGCTGCGGCGGACGGTACGGCGGCAGTTCCAGACTGAACGCCGATGCTTCGCCTTTCAGTACAGTGTTGGAGAGTCCCCACGATACGGCGAGCGTGAAGAAGATACCGAGCATGGCAACTGCCACCACCGCACCTGCGGTTGCGAGCCCGGCCAGATGGGCCGGAACCAGCGCGCCGAAGAAGATGGAAGCGATCAGGATCTGCGTCGGCCACCGTCCGTTGCAGAGCGAGAAATTATTCGTGATGATGGCGATGAGCCGTTCGCGCGGACTGTCGATGATCCGCGTTGCCACCACGCCGGCAGCATTGCAGCCGAATCCCATCGTCATGCTCAGCGATTGCTTCCCGTGTGCGCCGGCGCGCCGGAAGAGGGAGTCCATGTTGAACGCCACGCGCGGCAGGTATCCGAAATCCTCCAGCAGTGTGAAGAGCGGGAAGAAGATCGCCATCGGCGGCAGCATGACGCTGATGACCCATGCCATGGCGAGCCAGACGCCGTCCACCATCAACCCGGTGAACCACCAGGGAGAGCCGAGGACCGAGAAGGCCCCGCGCAGCCAGGGATGGACCGTATCGACCAGCAGGGAAGCGATCATGGCGCTCGGTACGTTCGCTCCTTCCACGGTCAGCCAGAAGACGACGGCGAGCATCAGGAACATGAGCGGGAAGCCGAACCAGCGGCTGGTGATGAGCCGGTCCAGCTGCCGGTCGAAGGAGAAGGCCGGCCGGGATTCGGGGACGGTGACCGTCCGTGCAGCGATGCGCTGGGCATCGGTATAGATCGATTCCACGAGCGTGTCATGGATGTTGTCGCCGATCTCCCACCGCAGCGTGTTCGCGGTGGAGAGGATGGCATCGGTTCCGTTCGTCTGTCGCGTCTCGTTCTTCATACTGCGCCTTCGTTGACCATGGGTTCGTTCTGCCGGATCGGTGTCCGGCGGATGAGCGAGCGGAGTTCGCCGTTCCGGACGGCATCGATGATCTTCTGGTCCCCTTCCAGCAGCCGCAGTGCGATCCACCGCGCGTTGGGGATCTCCGGGAATTCGGCGGAGATGCGGCGGGTCAGTTCCGTCAACGCCCGTTCCAGATGCGGCGCGGTCCGTTCCAGCCGGTGCGGCCGGCAGACATAGGTGCCGGTCGCGACCTCATAGATGTACTTCAGCAGTTCCGGGATCCCTTCCTCCTGCCGCGCGGAGGCGGCAACGACCGGGATGCCGAGGTCCCGAGCGAGCGCCCGTGCATCGACGGTGATGCCGTGCCGCTTCGCCTCATCCATCAGGTTCAGACAGAGCACGGCGCGGTCGGTGATCTCGAGGACCTGCAGGACCAGATTCAGATTCCGTTCAAGCCGTGTGGCATCGACGACAATCACGGTCACGTCCGGCTGGCCGAAGAGGATGAAATCGCGCGCCACCTCCTCATCCGTACTGGTGGAGAGCAGGGAATATGTGCCGGGCAGGTCGACCAGTTTGAACCGCTTGGCGCCGTAGACGAACCCGCCTTCTGCGCGGGTGACGGTCTTTCCCGGCCAGTTGCCGGTATGCTGACGGAGTCCGGTGAGCGCATTGAAGACCGTGCTCTTCCCGGTGTTCGGGTTGCCGGCCAGCGCCACGACGAAATCGAATTCCGCCATGTTGATGCCGAGTTTCTTCAGATTCCCGAGATTGTGGACAGGGCAGTCCTCGCAATTCGCAGCGTGTGTTTGTGTATTCATCGTCATACCATTCTTCCTCGATACTTCCGTTCGTTCAGTCCTTCTTGATGTAGATCATCTCTGCGTGCTGCCGCCGCAGCGCCACCAGCGCGCCGCGGATACTGTAGGCGGTCGGGTCGCCGGATGCGCTCGTCATCTCCGCACGGATCATCGTTCCGGGAACGACACCGAGGTCCATGAGCCGCCGCCGCTGGTGTCCGCGCATCGCTTTGGAGATGCTCAACACGTGTGCTTCCTGGCCGACGGAGAGGGTAGTGAGCGGCGAGAGCGGCGCGGTGATGCGCTGCTCCTCCTCCGTCATCGGCGCCACGGTGAGATTGTTCGCCAGAAGGGGAGCCAGGACGATCTCCTCGCCGTTCGCCGCGAAGCGGACCCGGTCGTTGTTCCGTTCGATCATCATCACCTGCATCCCCACATGGAGTCCCTGTGCCGTGAGCTGTGCGAAGACCGTCTCCGGTTCATCCTCGATGTGTGTCACCACCGCGAACTCGCCGCTGTGCAGCGAGAGCAGGGAGCGGCCGACCTTCGGAGGGATCTCGCCGCTGGTGGTCGGGATCGGATCGCCGTGCGGATCGAAATGCGGATTACCGATCTGTGCCGCGAGTGCTTCCGTCTGCGCCGCCGTGAGGGTATGCTCGGCCAATTCGGCGGAGGCGTGCCATTCCGTTGCCGGGACGCTCGTTTCGTCCGCCAGATACCGCTCCCAGAGGCGGTGGACGCGGATCACGCGCAGGGCGTAGGAGCGTCCGTCCGCCGTCAGATGCACGCCGTTGTCGCCGGTGGAGAGGAGCCCCATCACCGCCAACCGGGTGAGCAGTTCGGCCGCCTGGTCCGTCGGGATGAGCAGGGTGCCGGCGATGCTCTCGGTGGTGCAGTGGATGTTCTTGTACTCGCAGTCGAAGATATGCTTCAGTGCATCCTCGATCAGCACGCGCTGCATACCGCGGCGCGCGCGTTTCCAGCGCGCGACCAGGCCGATCTTCGGCAGGAAGAACAGTGCGGCCACCGCTGCGATGATGCCGAACAACATGAGTGCTTTGGCAGGATCGATCATCGCTCAGCCTCCACATTCTCCACGAAGATGTTCGCGGCGATGGTGGAGCTGAGGTTCACTTCGCGCTCCCCGATGCGGACGAGCAGCGAATTATCGAAGCTCATCTTCTGCCGGATGACGATCTCGCGGTGCAGGGAGATGCCGATGGAGGAGACGTACTGCAGCATCTCGGAATTGGCATCGCTCACCCGCAGCACGCGAACGGTCGCACCTTCATGGGCATCCGCGATGGGATAACTCATGGAACAGGTGATGACCCCGTCCTTGCTCGGGATCGGATCGCCGTGGGGATCGATGGAGGGATGACCGAGCACATGGTCGATCTTCTCCTCCATCTTGTCGGACATGATATGCTCGAAGCGTTCCGCCTCGTCGTCGATCTCATCCCATCCGAAGTGGAGTACCTGCACCAGGAACATCTCCCAGAGGCGGTGCTTTCGGATGATGCGCAGGGCGAGCAGTTTCCCCTCTTCGGTCAGCTCCACTCCCTTGTACGGCGTGTGCGTGAGCGTTCCCTCCTCCGCAAGCTTCTTGATCATCTCCGAGACGGACGCCGGGGAGATCTGCAGCTTCTCCGAGAGGGAGGAGGTGGTCACCTTCCCTTCGTTCGAGGAGAGTTTATAGATGTTCTTCAGGTAGTTCTCGATCTGTTCGCTGGCCATAGGACCGTTCTCCGTTGTTCAATCGTGACCGCATGCGCAGTCATCACTCATGCTGCGCGCTTTGCTGAAACATTCCTTCCCCTCACGCACCGAGAAGTAGACGAGCCCCGCCGCACCACCAGCGTCGACGTACGGCAGGGCGAACATCTCGTACAGGAAACTCGAGGCGAGCAGCGTCAGGGACATGTAGACACAGACCACATTGCAGTTGGCATCGGCGATCATCGCCTTGGAATCGAGCGCTGCGCCGACCTGTTTCTTCGCACGGATCAATCCAAGCATGACAATGATCGATACGGCGGAGATCACCACGCCCCAGAAGGTCGATTCCGGCTGACGCCCGCCGATCACGGAGAGGACCGCCGTGAGCAGCAGTCCTGCCGAGAGGGCGTAAAAGGACCAGCCGGTGATCTGCAGGGCTGTGACCTCGAACGGACTCTTGCTGCTGAGCGGATTGCCGGTAATGCGGATGACCATGGCGGCGATTCCGATGCCGGAGATCGTCTCAATGAAGCTGTCCACCCCGAATCCGAACAGCGTCAGAGATTCATCCGAGAACCCCACCATGGTGGAGATAACCCCTTCCGCAATGTTATAGATGATGGTAAAAATGCTTAAATACATGGCAAACCGGTAATATTTTGCCTTGTTGGTGGCGGTTTCGAGCGTCAGGGGATGAGTATGCATTACGGAATACCTGTTTTATAGATTTAGGTTAACCTAAATTTACATTACGGCATAGTGAATGTCAAGAGGTAAACCGGAATATTTTATTTTTCCCCGAAGATCCTCAGCCACTCATCGATCTGATGCGGTGTGAGGGTGGAGTCCGATTTGTCGGTCACGGCATCGTCCGCTTCGGACAACAGGTTGGCGAAATGACGGGAGGAATGGGTCTGGCAGGAGCATGCCTGGGCAAAGGCGATGATCTCCCGGTCCGACGAAACGATGACAAGGCGGGGACGCTGTTTGGACTGTTCGATCATCGTGCGGATGTGGGAGTCCGCAGTACGGGTGCCGGAGTAGATGACATGTACCGGCGCATGCACCGATTGTTTGGTGCGGGCAGGAGGCTCGTGTCCGTCGAACACAATGGAACACCGGAACTTCCGTTTGTGGGTCAGTTGTGCAACGGCGTGGATGAGCAGTTCCCGCGCACTCTCGGCATTGTGCAGCAATGTTTTCTTCAGCGACGGCACAGCGTGGATCAAATTGTACCCGTCGATGATCACATGGTCCATGGTCATTTCCCGTTCAGCAGTTCGTACTCATGGATCCGTTCCATGCTCACGCCGATCGCTTTTCCGTCCGTACCGGGAATGAAGATATCCTTGAACCGTGCGTTGAAGACGATCTCATTGTACCGATAGGAGGAACGGGAATGGACCGTCTGGGAATAGGTCTCATCCGTCGCGGTGATCAGTACGAACATCTCCGTCTCCGCTTCCCGCAGCTGGTCCGCATCCATTCCGCGGAGCGGACTCTTCTCATCGATCTCATGCACGATGGTCCAATGGAGCGGGAAGAAGGTGACCTTCTGGCGGTCCAGTGCTAGTCCGTGATACTGACGCACCCGGCGTCCCTGCCGCTCCTTCATCATGGAGAAGATGATCTGTGCTTCGATGTTGATCAGCTGGCTGGAGCGCTGGTTGATGATCCGGACCATCAGTGCTTCCCCATCCTTGAACGGAGCGATGACCGCGGTGTTGCTGTAGAGGATCTTCGCATTGGGCCGGGCGAACCGGGCGAAGAGGAGTCCGGTGATCATTGCTACGCTCACAAAGCCGAAGAATGATTCGATGGTCATCAGAATGTTCGCTGTTGCATTCCTGGGATTCAGTGCACCGTAGCCAATGGTTGCGAAGGTCTCCACACTGAAGAAGAAACAGTTCCAATAATGCTCGGTGAAGGTGGTCGATTCCGCGCCGTTCAGCGCATCCGGTCCCGCCGCATAGTAAGCCCAGCCGAAGATGATGTTCACGGACAGATAGAAGACCATCGTAAGCAGGATGAACTTCGTCCAAGAGATGGTGATGAGCCAATGATAGAGACTCAGGGAACGGACCACGGATAATCCGGCCCGGTCCACATTGAATGAACCGTCCCGGTTCATCATCCGGTTCACATGCTGTTGGGAGAGACGGCTGCCGAAACCGAGATCGTTTGCATCCTCTTTGACGGTGGAAGGTGTCTGTTTCTTCATCATGGTGCGCGTTTCTCCGCAATGATCATGACGCCGTTCCCGGTGCTGCGCTTCCCGAGCACATCGGCGGTCATGGAGATCAGATAAAGTGGATAGAAGATGATATAGAACGGGATCAGCAGCAGCCAGAGTATCGGGTGCAGCGATTTGAAGAACCATTCAAAAATGGCCGATATTTCGAACATTACAGCAGCAAATGAACCGAAAGAAGGACGTCGTTCTATAATGGTGAATCCAGCCTCTGCCAGCCGCTCCTCCAGTTGTGCATCGCTGTAGGTCTGCGGCCGGCCGATCACCTGGTCATAATCGAATCCGGGTATCCTGGCGAGACGTTTATAGAGAGGGAGCGTCCGGCGATAGTTTACCGCGGTATAGAGTGCCAGCCGGCCTCCCGGTGCAAGGGAGCGGTGGAAGTTCTTCAAGACTGCACGATCGTCGCCGATGTACATCAGCACGCCGATGCAGAGGATCAGATCGACATCCGCCGGCAGTTCGGCGGAGACAAGGTCGCTGCAGACAAAGGACATGTTCTGCCGGCCGGTCTCTTTGGCCAGTGCATTGCAGAGTTCGATGTTGGATTGAGAAACATCGATACCGATGAGCGAACCGGACGATGCGAACTCCGGCACCATGAACAGATAGTCACCCATGCCGCAGCCGGCATCGATCACGGTGCGGGGAGCGGGACGGTCCTTCAATATGCGCCGTACGGCTCGATACGCATACTTCATCCGCAGTACGGAGATACGGTTGAGCCGGAAGTACAGGAACAAGAGCCGCGGGAACCGGAGCAGGAGCGGCGGTGCCTGCTGATGATGTAGGATATCGGATATGGTCATAGGTCAGTATTAAAGGATACAATTTAGAAACCGATGTCCGCAAATGCAATTGAACAAACTTCCATTCGTTCATCGAACAATAAGTCTTCGTCAAGGGACGGTGAACTTTAGATGACCGTTCTTTCTCTTTGTGGTGATGATTCCGTGAAATCGTCCGGAGCATCTTGCATTCCTTTTCACCGAGGATATATTGTGTATCAAAAAAAGGAATGGCAAAATGAGAGTCCTCAGTCTGTTGTGTTTTCTATCGGTTGCTGTCGTCATTGCTGTTGGCGGCGTCAGCAAAGAACCGAAAAAAGAATTGCTTGTCACAGAGTTGGCGGATCTTTCAGTAGCATCGATCCCCGGCAGCACGTTCCGGCTTGGTGATGTTTTCAATGAAGGTGCAGCCGATGAACTGCCGGTGAGCTTCGTGACCGTCAGTGATTTCTCCATGGGTGTTCATGAGATCACTGTTGGTCAGTTCACTCGGTTCACCGAACAAACAGGATACATGACCGATGCCGAATCGGAAGGATGGGCATTCGTGTGGGATGGCACTTCTTGGAGTAAAGAGTATGGTGCAACATATCGCAAGCCCGGATTTCCTCAGACCGATCAGCATCCCGTGGTCTGTGTAAGTTGGAGGGATGCCGTCGCATTCTGCGGCTGGCTCTCCGGTGTCACTGGCAGGACGGTCCGATTGCCGACCGAAGCGGAATGGGAATTCGCAGCAAGGGAACGAGGCATGCGTCCGCGCTATGGTTGGGGAAATGGAGTACCGAACGGTAATGTGGCCGACGAGAGTGCGGCTGCCCGATGGCCGAATTTAAAGATCTGGAACGGATACAACGATGGGTTTGTCATTACTGCCCCGGTGGGTTCGTTCCACTCCAACAGTATCGGGCTGTTTGATATGTCCGGTAATGTCATGGAATGGTGTGCTGATTCGTATGGTCCATATACGGCAGAGCAAAAGAACGATCCTTTGGTCCGCAAAGAGGATCAATTCAAAGTACTGCGGGGCGGTTCCTGGTTCAATGCGGAACCCGGTGTACGCACGACGGCTCGCACCCGACTGAACCAATCCTACAGAGGCACAAGGGTGGGATTTCGTGTTGTCGTGCGGTGACCGATCATTCAGGGCAATACAGGATGCTTCACATGATGACCGGTCGCATCCTGATATTTCTTGGCGACGGACAACAGCGTCCCTTCGCCGAAGAGCTGACCGGTGAAGGTGATGCTGACCGGATGACCGGCGGAAGTGAATCCGCTGGGGACGGTGATGCTGGGATGTCCGGTGAGATTGGTCAGAAGCAGGCTGTTCCCTTCCAGGGACGGTCCGACGTACACATCGATCCAGCGCATCGTGCGCTCCATCTCCTGGATGAGCAGTTGCCGCACACGGCTCGCCTGGATGTACTCCACGGCGGTGATGAACCGCGAGGCACGGAACGAGTTCGGCCAGGCATTCTTGATCTGCCGCACCAGCAGATCATCCTTTCCGCTGCGCGTTAGTTCATCGAACGCGGCGGCCGACTCCGCGCTGAGCATGATGGCGATATCATCCACCGGGAATGCGGGGAGCTCCACAGGGATCAGGACCGCTCCAAGCGCGCGCAGCTGTTCCAGCACTGCATCATTGAATTGCTTGCCGCTCTTCGCACTGTCCAGATCGCTCTTCAGGTACCCAATGCGGAGACCTTTCAGTTCGGTCCTCTTCGGTTCATAGACGAACGGCATATCGTACAGTGTCTGATCCTTCGGGTCCGGCCCGGCGATCGCCTGCAGGACGAGCGCACAATCCTCCACGGTCCGGCAGATAGGTCCGATCTTGTCCATGGACCAGCTGAGCGCCATCGCTCCGTACCGGCTGACGCGTCCATAGGTCGGCCGGAGTCCTGTCACCCCGCACCGCGTGGAGGGGGAGACGATGGAACCGTACGTTTCCGAACCGATGGAGAAGGCGAACAATCCGGCAGCGGTTCCGGAGGCGGACCCGGCGGAGGAACCGCTGGAACCCTGCGTGGTATCCCAGGGATTCTTCGACTTCCCGCCGAACCAGACATCGCCCCATGCCAGTTCTCCCAGCGCCGTTTTAGCGATCAGCACTGCACCCGCTTCCTCCAGCTTCGTTATGACCGTTGCATCCTCCGAGAATTGCTGTGTTCTGTACGGTACCGAACCCCAGGTGGTAGGATACATCTTGGTCGACAGGAGGTCCTTTGCACCGTACGGAATGCCGTGCAGCGGACCGCGGTACTTCCCGGCAGCGATCTCCCGGTCCGCCCGCTGTGCCTGTGCAATGGCGAGCGATTCCGTCACCGTGACGATGCACTGCAGCATCGGCTGATAGCGTTTGATCCGGTCCAGGTAGATGCGCGTGAGCCGTTCGGAGGAAAGACGTTTCGTCCGGATCCACAGTGCGAGCTCTCCAACCGATGCGAACGCGATCCGCTCATCGCTCTCCGGCAACGGTGCATCCTTCACTCCGGCCGGAGCGACGATGCTCTTCCGTTGCGGGATAATTTTCCCGAACGGGATCGGATTGAAGAGCAGGGAGGGCACGATGCTGTTCGGCAGCGGGACCGCCCGCAGTCTTCCGAAACTTTCCCGCTGTCCCTGCACATCGCCGAGCAATGATTCCCGGTCCGCTTCCGAGAAACGGAGTCCGATCATCGTCTCGGCATTCCGCACCACGTTTGTTGTGATGGAATCCTGTGCCGTCATCGGCATGACGATCAATAAGAGAAAGAGCGGGAGATGTTTCATAGGGGTCCTGTTGATGAAATGTCAACGCAGGTCGTACCGCATCGTTTGTACCTTGTCCCGGTAGAATCCGATGGCACGCAGTGATTCCGCCATACCGCTTTCTGATGGACGCTGACCGTTGCAGTATTCCAGCACGATCTCGTTCCTGTCCGGATAACCGGTACGGAGATGCTGGATGAACTGACGGATACCTTCGGAGACGGACGGGGAGAATGCGGAACAATACAGCCGTGCGCCATAATTCTCCAGCCAGACGAGCGGACGGCCGTTCTCCAAGATAAGATAATTTCCTGGTAAACGTGAGATGCGCACATTCAATTCCGGTGCGAAAGTATGCTCGATACCGATGCCGTACGGATTGGCCGGATCGCAGGCATTCAATACTACGATCTCTGCGGTCCGCGGTTCCCGTCCCCGGAGTTCCTCCAGCATTCGCACCGCTTCGGGAAGTGCGAACTGCATCCCGGACAATCCTTCCGCGAAGTACCCGCGCCGCAGTTCGCCGCGCATCTCCATCCTCTGGAACTCCATCGCCAGCAGCGACCAGGGAAGGAGGTTCTCCTCCCGTTTTGCGATCTCGCGCGCCACGACGCCGTACCGCAGCAGCAGCTGTTCCGCCTGCCGGCGGATCCGTTCCTGGTCCGGAACGGCCGGTCCGAGCACGCTCCGGGTGCGGACCAGCGACCAGCGGCCGCTCCATCCGGGAGCCTGCTTCAGCGCGGTGCGGACGCTCCGCATGGCAGTGCTGCGCAGCGGGTTCCGGCGGGGGTTGACGATCTCCATCCGTTCCGCAGGCATCCCCGGTTCCTCATTCTTCAGATACCGTTTCACATGCAGCGCTTCATCAGCAGCATCGCTGGTGATGAGTCCTTGCCAGAACAATTCGGAGAGGGCCCGGTTGATGGTGGCGAGGGAGAAGGTGGTCTGTTCCCGCAGGTCCGAAAGGAAGGAGGCACCGTTCTCTTTCAGGAAGGTAAGGATATCCTGTGCGTGTGCAGAGAGTTCCAGATGCTCCTCCGCAGCAGGAAGGAAATGATATCCCTCGCCGCGAGCGATCCACTGCACGCGTCCCGCATCACCGCCCACGCAGAAGAACTCGCCGCTTTGGGTGAAGGAGCGGAGCATCTCCCGGTCGTACCGCAACATCCTCGTCCGCAGAAGTTCCGGTTCCCACACATCGGCCGGAACGGCAAGTCCCTGCAGCTGTTCCAGCAGCGACCGCATCTCGTCCGGTGTCGATGCGAGATGGTCCGGGTGCCGCCGCTGCCATTGCAGGAAGAACCGCGTCACATCCGCCATCGTCGCCGGTGTGATCTCCTTGCGTGCGAGCGAGAGCGATGCGCGGTGGATCCGGTCGAGGTTGGGACGATAGCCCCACTGTTCCTCCTCGCTGCCGGCGGTCAGTGTGCCGCGCACCAGATTCGCCGCCGACGGAACGGATGCAAGGATCTGTTCGCATTCTGCCCGGCCGATCCCGTAGCGGTGTGCGATGGCATCGGCGGTGAGTGTTCCGCGGGAGCGGAGCATCCGCAGCATCACATAGTGCAGCGCCTCCTCCCGTTCGAAACGAAGTGTGCGGAGATGTTCCGGAAGCTGCGACAGTTGTGCATCATCAATTCGGCTGATGGGACGATAGAGCGGGAGTTCCTCCGCGGCGATCCAATACTCTTCACTGCCGATGGTGACTGGTACGATGATCCCTTTCTGCTTCAGCTCCTCCGCGAAGGCGGGCTGTTCGATCCGCTCCATCAGTTCCGGTCCGGTCAACTCGCCAAGACGAAGGAAGATCTCCAGCAGTTCACCGGCGGTGCGGGCACGCCGGGTGGGAGCAGTGAACTGCAGCTGGGATTCGACGCTCCGCACAGCATCGGCGCGGACCACCGTGCGGACCGCACCGAGATCGACCACTTCGGAGATGAGCTCACGGTTGAGCGACGCGAACTGCTGCTGTGCGGTCTGTTTGGGATCGTCCCACTCGTACATATAGACCGCAGCGAAATCGAACAGGACGGTGGAAGCGAAAGGGGACGGGGTCTCGTGATAGACGGTGTGGACGGTGATCTCTCCCGCCGTGATCCGTCCGATCACCTCAATCGTATGTTCCAGGTCCAGAACGTCGGTCAGGCATTCCCGGACCGTCTCGATGACGATCGGAAAATCGTTGTATTGACGGACGATCTGCAGCAGGTCCGCCGAACGGAGGCGCTGCAGGAAGAACGGACGCCGTTTGCCGGGATTCCCTTTCGGCAGCAGCAGCGAGCGCTCGGCATTCTGACGGAACAATGCACCGAACAGCGGGGAGGAAGGGATCGATTCCAGGATCACCTGCTGCGCATGGTCCGTACTCAGCCCGTCGAACAGGTCAAGCGGGAGCCGTTCGGCATCCGAACACCGGAAGAGGATCCCGTCATTATTATAGAGCATCTGCACATCGATGTTCAGCCGCAGCAGCAGGGCGTGATGCAGAACGATGCCGAGCAGTCCATTCACCCCTTTTCCGAACGGCGAATGGACGACGATCCGCGGGTCCCCCACCTCATCACGGAATCCTTCCACGACGATGGTGCGGTGGGACGGGACCAGTCCGGTCGATGCGCGCTGCTCCTCCAGATATTCCAGGATGTTCCAGCGTGCATGAGCATCCACCGGATAATGCTGCAGCATCGCTTCCTGTGCGGCACGGTCCGAAGCAGTGAGAGTGTCAATGAATGCCCCGATCCGTTCTCCCAGTTCGAACGTCCGTCCGATCCCTTCGCCGCGCCAGAACGGCATGCGGGCCGGCTGACCCGGTGCCGGAGCCACGACCACTTTGTTCGCATCGATGTCGACCATCCTCCACACATTCGAACCGAGGATGAACGTATCCCCCGAGCGGCTCTCGTAGATGAACTCCTCATCCACTTCGCCCACTTTCGTTTTCATATCCTCCAGATACACACCGAAATACCCGCGGTCCGGTATCGTACCGGCGTTGGTCAGTGCCAGCAGCGACGATCCCGGGAGCGTGGAGAGGGTATTGTGCAGTTTGTTCCAGACGATGCGGGCACGCAGTTCACGGAATGCATCGTTCGTGAATCTCCCGGCGAGCATCTCCAGCACGGCATGATAGCTCTGCTCGCCGAGCGAACGGTAACAATAGGACTGACGCACCAGGTCGTACAATTCCTCCGTGTTCCATTCCTCGATGCTTACCATCGCTACGATCTGTTGTGCCAGCACATCCAGACAGTTCTGCGGTATCACCGTCCGTTCGATGGCATGCTCGGTCATCCCTTTCGCTACCACGGCGCATTCCACCAGATCCTCGCGGTGTGTCACGAAGAGTCGTCCTTTACTGTTCGCGTGTACCAGATGCCCCGAACGGCCCACCCGCTGCAATCCGCGTGCGATCCCTTTCGGGGATTGTATCTGTACTACCAGGTCCACCGTGCCGATATCGATACCGAGCTCGAGCGCGGAGGTGGTGACCAGTGCCCGGAGTCGACCGGTCTTCAGATCCGATTCCAGCTGCTCCCGTACCGTGCGGGACATGCTTCCGTGGTAGGCATAGACAGTTAAAGTCTCGTCACGGACCGATGCTGCGGTCTGTTCCGGGAAATCCTTTCTATTATAGAAGGGGACCGCATAATTGTTCGTCATATCCTCCGCGCCGGTCAGCAGGTCATTCAGCCGCGCTGCTACCCGTTCCGCCAGCCGCCGGTTGTTCACGAAGATGAGCGTCGTTCTGTGTTCGCGGATCATCGTCAGCAGCTGCGGGAAGATGAGCGACCAGATACTGTCCATCGGCATCTCGGCGAAATCCCTCGCAGCACAGATCACATTCAGGTCGACAGATTTCTTGTATCCGGCGTCGACGATCGTCACCGGCCGCGGCTTCCGTTCCGCTCCGTCGTGTTCCATCCCTCCAAGAAATTGTGCCACCTGCTCCAGCGGACGCTGCGTGGCGGAGAGACCGATGCGTGTGACGGGACGATAGGGTGAGGATGCCGATGCGGCGGCGGTGCGGACGAGATGCTCCAGCCGCTCGAGCGTCAGAGAAAGATGAACGCCCCGTTTCGTGTTGCTGATGGAATGGATCTCATCCACGATCACATACCGCACATCGGCGAAGAGAGGACGGGACTTCTCCGATGAGAGCATCAGATAGAGCGATTCCGGAGTGGTGATCAGAATGTCCGGCGGGTTCCGGAGCATGCGCGCGCGCTCCGTCTGGGTCGTATCGCCGGTCCGCACGGCACTGCGGATCGCTTCCATGGCGATCCCTGTCCGTTCCGCCTCCGCCATGATGCCGTGCAGCGGTATCTCCAGGTTCCGGTGGATGTCGTTGTTCAGCGCCTTCAGCGGAGAGACGTAGAGTACCCGGATACCGCGCTTGTTGATGGAACCGCGGTGCTTCCGGCGCCGCCCGGTCTGCGGCAGTTCCGGTTCGTCCGGGACGGTGCCCGCGGCGATATTCTCCTCCACCAGATGGTTGATGCACCACAGGAAGGCGGCGAGGGTCTTTCCCGACCCGGTCGGTGCGACGATGAGGGTGTTGTTCCCGGCGGAGATGGAGGGCCACCCCTGCTGCTGGGGTGGGGAAGGGACGCCGAACGAAGCAGTGAACCACGAGCGGACGACAGGATGGAAACGTTCTAGGGCCGGGTGCGACATGGAGACCAATGTAAGCAAAAAGGAGTTCGGAGAAAAATCATGCCGTGTCTGCTGCGCAGACCCCGGGATGGTCCTGTAAATTGATTTTCACTGAAACAATCGTTATACTTTGCAGGGTTTTTACCACTTTCCAACCACGTTTTCCACCGATACCACCACATGGCGCACCAGACCCGTATCCTGCTCATTGAGAACAAACAGGAGAGCATCGACCTGTTCACGGCAGAGATGCGCCGGTCCGGCATCGCCCACGAACTTCGCGTCATCTCCGCCTTCGATCAGGTGCCGGAAGTGCTCGAAGAGTTCTCTCCGGAGATCATCATCGTCGATTATACCATCGCCGAACTGAAACCGTCCGACACCATCAGCATCCTGAAGAACATGATCGCGACCACGCCGCTCATCATCTACTCGGCGGTGCTGAACGAGGAGACGGTGGTGGAATGCATGCGCTCCGGTGCAACGGATTATGTGTTCAAGCAGCACTCCGCTCGGCTCGGGTCCGCCATCGAGAGCGCCATCGACAAGCGGCGCGTGCAGGAGGAACTGCGGCTCAGCAAGGAACGATTCAACACGCTCGCCAAGGTCTCCACGGTCGGTATCTTCCTGGCATCGGCGGACGGCTTCTATCTGTATGTGAACGAGCGGTGGAGCGACATCACCGGGCTGACCTATGATCAGGCGTTCGGGGACGGCTTCCTCAATGCGGTCCATTCCCATGACCGCAAACGCATCCGCACCGAATGGCACCGCTGCGTGCGTGAACGGACGCCGTTCCAGTCCGAGTACCGCATCTACCGCGAGACGGACAAGACCGAACTCTGGGTGATGGGTCAGGCGCTCCCGGAAGTGAATCCGGACGGCTCGCTCGCCGGATTCGTCGGCACCATCACGGACATCACTGAACGGATGCATGCGGAGATCGAGATCGACAGTTCGCGCAAACAGCTGCGCGCCCTCACCGTCCGCCTGCAGAACATCCGCGAGGAGGAACGGACCCACATTGCACGCGAGATCCATGACGATCTCGGTCAGGCGTTGACCGGACTGAAGATGGACCTCGCCTGGATGAACAACAAACTTGCTTCCACGGATGAAGCGATCCAGAAACGGATCCGGTCGATGATGGACCTGGCGGATGCCACCATCCACAAAGTGCGCAAACTCGCCACGGACCTCCGTCCCGGCATCCTCGACGACATCGGTCTGGCCGCTGCTATCGAATGGCAGGGGAAGGACTTCAGCGAACGGACCGGCATCGACTTCACGTTCCATCTGGATGAGGCGATCCAGATGGATGAGAAACGGTCCACTGCATTCTTCCGCATCTTCCAGGAATCGCTCACCAACGTCATCCGTCATGCACAGGCGAAGAACGTCGCCATCACGCTCCGCAAGGAGGGCGCCAGTGTGTTGCTCACCATCGAGGATGACGGACGCGGCATCGCGCCGCATGAACTCGCCAATCCCCGCTCGGTCGGCATCCTCGGTATGAAGGAGCGTGCCGCCAGTTTCAACGGCGAGGTGCTCGTTACCGGCGCCCACGGCAAAGGGACCTCCGTCCGCGTGCGCATCCCGCTGATCGAAACGTTCCCTTCCGCGTAGCATGACCCGCATCCTCATCGCCGACGATCACACCATCGTGCGGAAGGGACTGAAGCAGATCCTCTCCGAAGGGATGAAGAATGTGGTCTTCGGTGAATCGGCCGATGCCGCGCAGACGCTCCAGCTCATCCGCTCGCCGTTCGACCTGCTCATCCTCGACCTGAGCATGCCGGGGCGGAGCGGACTCGACCTGCTGAAGGATATCAAGGTTCTCTCCCCGAAACTCCCTATCCTGGTCCTCTCGATGTATCCCGAGGACCAGTATGCGCTCCGCGTGATAAAAGCCGGTGCGATGGGATATCTGACCAAGGATAGTGCGCCGGAGGAACTCGTCAATGCTGTCACCAAGATCCTCGGCGGAGGGAAGTACATCAGTGCTGCGCTTTCCGATCAACTCATCGACCTGGTCCAGCGTCCCCATCAGGGCGAGGGACACGAACAGCTCTCGGACCGCGAGTTCCAGGTGCTGAAACTCATCGCCTCCGGTAAGACCGTCTCCGAAGCGGCCGCCGCGCTGTCCCTGAGCGTGAAGACCGTCTCCACCTACCGCTCCCGTATCCTCGATAAACTCCATCTCGGCTCCAATGCCGAATTGACCCGCTACGCCCTCCACCACAAACTGGTCGAGTAAGCGCTGTAGGACAAACACCTACACGAAATACCTTGTTTCGCCGATACTCCCTCCTACGATAAGTTTGTATCCTAGGCCACACTACCATGCAAACTACCGTGAAAACAAAGCCGATCAATGTCTTCATCGTGGACGATTCCGCCATCGTCCGTGAGCGTCTGACCGCTCTCCTCAACGAAGTTCCGTCGATCACCATCGTCGGATTCGCCGACAATCCGCTGGCGGCCACCGAAGCGATCGTCGCCCAGCAGCCGGATGTGATCATCCTCGATATCTTCCTCACCGGCGGCAGCGGCATCCATGTGCTCAAGAACATCCGCGGCAAGCATGTCCCGGCCAAGGTGATCATGCTGACCAACTATGCGCAGGAGGAGTACCGCCGGAAATGTTTCGAGGAGGGGGCGGATTATTTCTATGACAAGTCCATCGAGTTCGAGAAGGTGGTGGAGACCATCCACCGCATCGCCGAAGCGGCCTGAGAATATGACGTACACTATTCAACATCAATATCATAACCCCACATCACACGGAGTAACACTATGAGACAAGCGATCTTCAGTCTTGGTGCACTGCTGATGAACCGGCTCAACTATCTGCAGAAGTTCGCCATCGTTCTGGTCCTGCTCTTGATCCCGAGCGGCAGTCTGCTGTATATCGTTACCACGCAGATCACGCAGAACGTGGAATACTCGCAGAAGGAGCTCACGGGTATCACGTACAACGTGGCCCTGCGGCAGTTCTACGAAGCGGTCCAGACACACCGCGATTATTCGGTGCAGTTCTTCCTGGGGGACAGCACCGCCGAGCAGCTCATGACCGATGCGCAGCAGCAGATCGAGACCGCCGTGCTGAGCGTCGACTCGGCCGATACGCAGTACGGTGATGCGCTCGCCGTGCGGGAACAGTGGAAGAATATCAAGATCGACTGGAAGAACCTCAAGAGCCGCGCCTTCACGCACAAGATCGAGAAGAGCGAGGAGCTCCACAACAAGCTCGTCTCCGACGTGCTCGCACTCGTCATCGACGTGGCGGATAACTCGAACCTCACGCTGGATACGGACATCGAGACCTACTATCTGATGAACATCACCAACTTCAAGGTGCTGCAGATGACCGAGGCGCTCAGCCAGTCCAAGAACCTGCTCCGCGCCGCACTGCGCACGCCGAAACTCTTGCCGGAACAGCGCACCGCGTTCACCATCCAGTCCGGTATCGTCCAGCCGCTCATGTCCGATATCGCTGACGCGGTGAACCGCATCAACACCTATAACCAGCCGATCAGCCCGGTCGTGGAACCCTCCTATGTGGATCTGAAATCCTCCACCGACCAGTACATCGAACTGCTGCAGTCCGAGATCCTGGATGACAGCCTCCGCATCGCCCGCGGTCTCGATCTGAGCATCCTCGAGCGTCCCATCAAAGCGGGACTCGATGTGTTCGACGTGCAGGCGCCGATCCTCCGCAACCTCATCGAGGTCCGCATCAAGAACCTCGAGCAGCAGGTGCTCATCTACATCGCCGGCACCATCCTCGTGCTGATCTTCGTGTCCTACCTGTTGGGCGGGTTCTACAGCTCCGTGATCGACACGGTGAGCACGCTGGAGAACGTGGCTGCCCAGCTGAACGAGGGCAAGATCACCGAGGTCGTGGAGGTCGAAACGCGCGACGAGCTGGGCCGTGTGGGACGCTCCTTCAACCAGGTTGCGCTCAGCCTGCTCTCCCGTAATAAAGAGCTCGAGGACAACAGGATCCAGATCGAAGCCACCAACCGCCAGCTGCGTGAAACACAGACCGCTCTGGTGCAAGGAGAGAAGATGGCGTCCCTCGGTCAGATGGTGGCCGGTCTCGCCCATGAGATCAATACCCCGCTCGGCTATGTGAAGAACAACATCGAGATGATGATCGGCAACCAGCAGACCATCAATGACGCGGTGGAACAATACCGCAAATTGCTCGATATGCTGGTGAACGGCGTGGAGGAGGGTCTGGAGCAGACCGTTACCGACCTCGCCAACCTCTCCACCGAACTCGAGAAGAACACCGTCCTGGAGGACAGCAAGACCATGCTCTCGCAGGCACTCGTCGGAACGGAGCGCATCCAGGAACTCATCAAGAACCTGCGCGAATTCTCCCGTTTGGACGAAGCGGACCTGGCGAAGATCGACCTCAACAGCGCGCTCGATGCCACGCTCGTCATCGCCAACAACGTCATCAAGAACCGCGCCGTGGTCAAGAAGGATTACCAGCCGAACCTCATGGCGGAATGCTTCCCGGCCCAGTACAACCAGGTCATCCTGAACCTGCTCACCAATGCCGCGCAGGCGATCGAAGGACAGGGGACCATCACCATCCGTACCTACAAGGAACCGGGCAATCCGGACATGGCGGTGGTGAAGATCTCCGATACCGGGAAGGGCATCCCGCGCGAGAACCTCTCCAAGATCTTCGAACCGTTCTTCACCACGAAGAAGGTCGGCGAGGGGACCGGACTCGGGCTCTCCATCTCGTACAAGATCATCGAGAAGCACGGCGGCTCCATCAAGGTGGAGAGCGAAGTGGGACGCGGTACCGATTTCTTTGTCCGCATCCCGGTGGTGCAGCCCCGTATCGCCAAGAAGGAAGCTGCACCGGCGGCGTGACCGACGGAACGAACCGAATCTGAACTGAGTGCACGAAGGAGAAACGACCATGAGTAAAAACGTCATAGAAGAGAAATCGAACATCCTGTTTGTCGACGACGAACCGATGATCCTGTCATCCCTCAACATGCTGTTCAAGAACAAGTACAAGGTGTACCTGGCCGAGAACGGTTTCGATGCGCTGGAGATCATCAAATCGGTCCCCATCAAAGTGGTGGTGAGCGACCAGCGCATGCCCGGCATGCTCGGTCATGAACTGCTGCGGCAGGTGAAGGAGATCAGTCCCAACAGCGTCCGCATGCTCCTCACCGGGTACTCGGACCTGGATGCCATCATCGGTTCGGTGAACGCCGGCGAGGTCTTCCGGTTCATCAACAAGCCGTGGCAGGGTGAGTTCATGCTGTACGTGGTGAAACTCGGCGTGGAGATCTACGATAAGGTCACCAAGCTGCAGGAGACCGAGATGCAGAAGCAGGACGATGCGGTCACCGAGGAACATCCCGTCTCCGGTCATCGCGTCCACATCGAGGTGGAGGAGGCGAGTCCCACCGTCCTGTTCGTCGACTACAGCGAGGAGGAGACCGGACGCCTGGTGGACAAGTACGGCAGCGCTTTCAATGCCGTGGCGGTGAACTCCATCGATGCGGCATTCCAGGAGATGGCAAAGAAACCGGTCTCGGTGATCGTCAGCAACATCAACTTCGGCGATGTGGACGGCGTCAGCTTTCTGGATACCGTCCGCCGCGAGTATCCCAATACCGTCTCCGTCATCCTCACCGAGGTGAAGGATGCCCAGCTCGCCATCCGCTCCATCAACGAGCTGAACGTGTTCCGCTATCTCGTGAAACCGATGCCGGAGGACCAGATCTCCCACACCCTGGAGAAAGCGATCGAGCGCAGCAAGGCATTCAAGGCGACGCCGCACAAGAACGTGCTCAAGATGGCAGAAGAGATCTCCCCCGAACGGATGGTCCGGAACGAGGAGAGCACGCTCCGCCTCCGTCTCCGCGCCGCCCAGGCATTGCTCGCCAAGAACAAGAAATAGGACCGCACCGGGACCGTCGTCCGGTATTGGTGTCTCCTGCGGACCCCGCCGCCCCACGCGGGGTCCGCAGCGGTGCGCACCGCCGGACCCGGTCCCCCTTCTGTGATGCAGAATATCGCGCAAAAAATCATCGGCGCCGAGCACCTCACTGAGGTGATCGCCTACCTGAAGAACGCCGACAAGTACATCCGGCAGGGTGACATCCCGCACGCCCTGGATGAGATCATGCGCGCACGGGAGAAGAATCCCACCATCATGTACGCCCGGGCATACGAGGAGTATGTCCGTTCCGTGCTCCTCAAGCAGACCGACCTTCACGGTCCCGGCGGCGACACCGCTGCCCGGGATGCGGTCATCGCCCAGCTGATGCCGACACTGGAGAAGATCCTCGACCTTGCCATCAAGGAGGTGAAACGGAGCGCTGTCACGGCCTACAAGCAGAAAGAGGTCTTCGCCCTGCAGCGCCAGCAGGAGGAGGAACTGCGGCACGAGGAACAGCTCCGCACAGCGAGCATCGCCCGCAAGATCGCCGACTACCTGAAACGGGCGCGCGAACTGGAAGCGCACGGCGACTACCGGAACTCCCTCAACGAGGTGGCCCGCGCCTTCATGCTCGATCCCACGGATGAGCGCATCCTGCAGATCGAGGAAGAGATCAAGATCGCGCAGGACCGGCAGGACAAGCTGGAGGAGGAGGAACGGACGCGTCGTCATGCCGAGGAGGAGCTCCGTCGGCAGCAGCTCTTCGCTCAGTGGAAGGTGCAGCGGGAGACGGAACGCGAGGAGGAACTGGTCAAGCGGGAGGAGGCGCACAAACAGGCACGGGCGCAGAAGATCCGCGAGTACCTCCAGGTCGCCCGAACGCTCTTCGCCGAACAGAAGGTGGAGGAGGCGCTCGGACAGCTCGCCTTCGTTATGGTCCTCGATCCGCTCAACGAGGAGGTGCTCGACCTGAACTGGAAGATCCGCGAAGCACAGACCCGTTCCTCGGAAGAGCATGTGGCGAAGCGGAAACAGCAGCTGGAGGAGGAACGGAAGAAGGAGGAGACCATCCGCCGTGCGGTGGAGAAGAATCTGGAGAAGGCGGCGGAGTTCCTGGGGCAGCGCCGGTACGGCGAAGCGCTCCGGGTGATCACCCAGGCCTATTTCATCGATCCCTCCAACGAGGAGGTGATCGCCCTCGAACGCCGCATCATGGCGGAGGAGGAGGAAGCGCTCCGGATCGAAGAGGAGGAGAAACGGCGCGCCGATGAGGACCGCCGCCGCCGGCAGGAAGCGGAACTCCACCGCCTGGCCATCGAACAGCAGAAGCGCGAACAGATCCGCGAACGGGTGGAGACCGAAGCGAAATTGCTCCGGGACGAGGAGGAGGTGCTGCTGTTCCTCTCCAAAGCGCGCGGATTCGTCAGTCAGGGACGCTTCGATGAAGCGCTCGCCAATATCGGCAAGGCGTTCAAGATCAACCCGTTCGACGGCGAGATCGCCAAACTGCAGCGCGAGATCCTGGATGCACAGAAGAAGATGAAGCAGCAGCGCTCCGGTGCGTTCCCCGCGCCGGAGCATTCCCCGGCGGACGATGAAGCGACCATTGCCGTCATCCAGCAGCACATCCTTGCTGCGCGTCAGCATCGATCATCCCATCACTACAAGGAAGCGCTGGATGAGATCGCACAGGCGTACCGTCTCGACCCGATGAATGAGGACCTCTTCGCACTGGAAGGGGAGATCCAGCAGGAGTTCCTGAAGCACGAGGAGGAACAGCAGAAGCAGGAGGAGACGTCGAAGAAGGATCAGGGGATCCGGAAGAGTCTCGCCATGGCGCGCGAGGCGCTCTCCCGCGATTCCTACGCCGAGGCGCTCGGCTGGGTCGATTATGCCATGAGCTTCGACATGCAGCGGTTCGAGACGCTGCAGATGCGCGACGAGATCGAGCGTGCCCAGCGGAAACTGGAGGAACAGAAGGCCAACGAGGACAAGGAACTGGTCATCCAGTTCCACCTCAGCAAGGCGATGGAGTTCATCTCCGAGAACCGTGCGTTCGAGGCGATCTTTGAAGTGGACCTCGCCCTGCGGCTCAATCCGCAGCACCCCGGCGCGCTGGCACTCCGCGCCAAACTGTACGAGAACCGCGGCGCCACCCTGCCGGCGTGACCGGTTATAATATTCTAATCGGGGACCGGGTTGACTCCCACGGCGATTTTTGATACCATACACAGGATATTTCTTCAAAAATAAGGCGAATTTCAGCGAATTATGGCAGCGTCGCAGGATAATACATCGCTTCCGGCATCGGAACGCATGAAGGAGGTCGCTCTTCTTCTGAAGCAGGCTGATAAGCTTGTGAAGGAGGGAGACCTTGCCGCCGCGTTGCAGCTGATCGCCAAAGCGCGTTCCTACGATTCCCGCCACCTGTACGCCCTTGCGTATGAGGAACGGGTCCGGACGCTTCTGACCGCCAAGCAGGCCGAAGAAGCGAAGAAGGGCTCCGCCCCCGCTGCACCGGCTGCCGCCTCCGCGGCACCGGCCGCACCGGCCGAACCGAACGCTGAACAGAAGATCGCACCGACCCTCCAGCACCTCTCCAATCTCGCCATCATCGAAGCACAGCACAGCGCCGCCGTTGCCGCACAGCAGGAACAGGCGGTCGAGCTGCACCGGAAGGAAGAGGAAGCGAAGAACCGCAACGATGAACTGCGCCGCACCGCCATCGAAGGGAAGATCGCAGCGTTCCTCACCCGAGCCAACGGATACTTCCAGCGGAAGGAATACGGCCGCGCGCTCGATGAGATCGCCCGCGCGTATCTGCTCGATCCGGTGAATGACCGTATCCATGCGCTGGAGGACACCATCCGCAAAGCGCAGGAGGATGCACGGCGTGATGAGGAGACGGAACGGCAGCGGAGGATGGAGGAGGACCGCCTGAAACGGCAGGAGCTCCTCAAGTCCCAGTCCCAGCTCTACCAGAAGGAGAAGGAAGAGAAGGTCCGCCGTGAGGAACAGGAACGGAAACGCGCGCAGGAGGAGAAGGTCCGGCAGTACCTGCAGCATGTCACGGAACTGTACCAGGCCAACAAGCTGGACGAAGCGCTGAGCGAGCTCGCGTTCGTCATCGTCATCGATCCGCTGAACGAGGAAGTGCTCCGTCTGGAACAGCGCATCCTGGAGATGCAGGAGAAACAGCAGCAGCAGCAGCTGGAACAGTACCAGCGGCAGCTGGAAGAGCGGCAGCGGAAGCGCGAGACCATCGTGGCGACCATCCGCAAGCACATCGCCAACGCCGAGCAGCTCGCCCGGCAGCAGAAGTTCACCGACGCGCTCCGCACCATCACCCGCGCCACCGTGCTCGATCCGGTCAACGACGAACTGCAGGAGTGCGAACGCCGCATCCTCGCGATGCAGGAGGAACATTTCCGCCGCGAAGAGGAGAGCAAGCGCGAACTGCAGGACCAGATCCGCCGGCAGCAGGAGGAGGAGATCCGCCGCATGGTCCATACGGACCGCGAACGCGTGCTGGAAGGGGAGAGCGAGGAGGTGCTGGCACAGCGCAAGGCGGACAAGGAGAAGATCCTGCAGTATCTGGAGCGTGCCTCCAGATTCCTGAACGAACGCCAGTTCGAAGTAGCGCTCGGCGAGGTCGCCCTCGCGTTCATCATCGATCCGTTCGATGAGGATGTGAAAGGGATGGAGCAGCGCATCCTGGCGGAGCGGGAGAGCTATCAGGCGGCCCATCAGGAACGGCTGCAGCAGTCCCGGCAGGAAGAGGAACGGACCAGGAACGAGACCGACGCGCGCATCGCGATGCATCTGGCCGAAGCGGAACGGCTCCGCGGCATGAAGCAGTTCAGCAAGGCATTCAACGAAGTGGCGAAAGCATTCATCCTGAACCCGCTGGACCTCACCATCCAGTCGTTCGAACAGCAGCTGCAGGCGGAATTCGATGCCTTCCTGGCGGAGGAGCATGAGCGCCGCACCCGCGATGAATCATCGAAGGTGATCGAACGGCATCTGCAGCATGCGGCCGAATTCCTGGAACGGGACCTCTTCGAACAGGCGTTGTCGGAAGTGGAGAGCGGACTGCATCTGGACGGTACGCACACGGAACTGACCGCCATGCGCGAACGGATCCGCGAGGCGTCCGAACGGTGGACGATGCAGCAGCGCGTCGAGTCCCGGAATCTGGAGATCCAGAAACTGCTCGTGGTCGCACGGGAGTACCTCACGGTGGAGAAGTTCGACGAAGCGATGATCGCCGTGCGCAAGGCGCTCGATTTCGATCCCACCCGCGTGGAATCGCTCTCCCTCATGGAGGATATCGAAGCGGTCATGGCACAGTCCCGGGACCAGCACCGTGCCGATGCACGGGAACAGAAAGTGGCGCGGTATCTGGCGCAGGCGCAGAGCTATCTGATGGCCAATCTGCCGGACAAGGCGCTCGTGGAGATCCTCTCAGGACTGGTGCTCGATCCGGCCAACGACGAATTGCTCAAACTGGAACAGCGCATCACCGCCCTCCACGATGCGAAGCTTTCATCGCAGCAGGCCGCTCCCGGCGCCGGCGCCCAGCCCCGCATCTCCAAGGAAGAGCAGGACCGTCTCATCCGCATCCATATCCGCGTCGCCACCGAGTTCCGTGCTCAGCGCGAGTTCGCCAAGGCGCTGGACGAGATCGCTCACGGTCTCACGGTGGATCTGCAGAACACCGAACTGCTCACCCTCGACGCCGAGATCCGGGCCGAGCAGGCGGAACATGACCTGAAGGCGGCACAGGGCCTCAAACTCATCTATTCCAGCGGACAAGCGGCCGGCTGATGAGCATCGACTCGTTGACGACCCTGCTCCGCGAGGTGCATCAGGAAGTGCGCACCCACCGGTACACGCACGCGCTCACCATCATCCGCGATGCCAAGATCATCGATCTGCACAATCTCTACCTGCTGGCGCTCGAACAATTCGTCGCAGCACTCCCTTCGCCGGAGTCCCCCGAGTTCTCCGCCCAGCGGTTCGCGGAGGATGAGCAGCTCCTGGCGCTCCTCATCGACCGCGCCGTGAATGACCGCTCCCGCCGCGATACACGCCGCACGGAAGGGAGCGTCATGCCGGACGAACGGACCATCGCACTGGAGCGGATCAAGAACCAGTACTTCCGGCGGACGGATCAATTCATCGAAGCGAAGGAATTCGGCCGCGCCCTGGAGGAGATCCAGCGCATCGCCTTCTTCGATCCCGAGAACATCGTCGTCAAGGAATACCAGCAGAAGATCGCCCAGCTCGCCGAACTCCACCGCAAAGCCTGACACGTGGCCGGTGAGCGTCTCCTCATACGAACGCTCTTTTAGAGGTGACGCTTACCTGCTCTCTCTTTCACATCCCATCATCCATTCGTATATAGAATGGGCTGAAGCCCATTATTACCTAGTATGTCCGTTCCGTATTGGCCCGGACTGAAGTCCGGGCCTGTGGTGATCGATCGCTGCTGCTTGTGGGACCGTGTTCTACATCTTCTCTGCGTCCTCTGCGTTCTCCGCGGTGAACCCCCTGAACAATTCACAATACCCCAATCCCCACCAACAAGTCCGATTCGCGATATTCCGACAAATACCATACCTGTCGTTCCGGGTATACCGTGTTTACGTGATAGCTTGAGATGCGTAAAATCAATAGATTTGAACAAATGCAACCGTTACACTCTTCAATGGTAATCCTTTGCAGGTTCGGACATGAAAACGCTTCTCATTATCATCGCATCGACTCTTTCCATGCTCTATCATTGCGGGTCTGAATCGGAGACCAAGCAGTTCGACTTCATCATCGCCGTCGACAGCATCGTCCACCCGCAGCAGGTAATGCTGAAGGATACCATCACGGTGAAGTTCTACGGAAAGGTCGGCGCATGGTATTCGCGGCAGTTCAAACATATCGACATCGTTCAGAAGGATGACTCCTTGATACTCACGGCGGTCGGTGCTTGGTATTCGGTGATCGATTACCGTAAGGATACGTATCTGGATGGGATGGAACGGAAGTTCCTTGCGCGCCGCACAGGGATGCTCCACATCAAGGTCCGGCAGCCGGATGGCGTGAAGCCGATCGAGCATTCAATAGTGGTCGATTGATAGGTGATGAATCATCTGCTTTACGGCAAGAACATTGAATACAAACCTTGTTCAAAATATATCAATGAAAAATCAATCTTTTGTATACCGAATTATGAATAAAGCAAAAATAATTGTAATACTAGTATGTATTCAGTGTATCCTCTATGGGTGTGATTCTACCAATGAGAGCAATGAACAACGAGAATCAATATTGCATCAATTGTATCCCAATGTTTCCGTTAGCAAAATTGCAATTGTGCCAAACGGTAATATCATTGCCGTCGTAGAAAAAGGAGTGATGAGGTCAATCGATAAAGGGAAATCTTGGCAGTATTGCATCAATGATTACCCGCATGGAAGAATAATATTTAGTAACGATGGCTATGTTTATATTCCTACATTATCAGGTATGTACTCATCATCGAACTATGGTAGTTCGTGGAGTTTTACAGACTCCATTGCTAAATTCACCGATGGTAATTTGGTGCTAGCAAAATCTCTCGGTTCAATGGTCGTTACTTCAAACAATTATGTATTTGGAACATCGTCAAACGGTGTTTTGTGCTCGACGAATAGAGGTAAAAATTGGTTCGAACCCGATACATCGTTCCATATTTCGTATATCGAGGATATTTGTCAGATACACGATACTCTTTTTGTAAGTGGCATTTTTGGAGTTTTACGTTCGACGAACTATGGGTTGAGTTGGGATACACTTGCCGCCGTTGATGCATGGATTGCAGAACTGTATACCGATTCTCTCAACAATATTTATGTTTCAAATATCTTTGGCTCGACATATCGTTCGTCAGATAGAGGGATCAGCTGGCACAATGTTTATAAAGGTTTCCTGGCAGGATTCACAGTCGGGAAGAACAATGTGCTATTTGCGGTTGATAGGAATTTATTGAAATCTTCTGACAATGGATTGACGTGGATTGAAATTGTTTCGGCAACAGACTTGGGTGTTACTGCAAATTCAACCGCAATAGATGATGAAGGGTATTTGTATGTTGGTGCATCCATGAGGGGAATATATAAAAGCAAAACATCTTTTTACTAATTTAGTAGTGCGACGTATAGCCTGTCGTTTGAGCTGTTGCTCAAACCGCCGCCGTTCTTAGTTCGGGATTGTCAGGTAATTAACATTAAACATCTTTTACGGAATGGCAGTGTGATCTTATAATGTAAGCAACGCGCTGGATCCTGGATGATTCCTTACGTCCTTTGCTCATCGCAAAATATCCGGCGATACGGGATGACAAGTACGGAGCGTTTGTTGTCGGTGCAGTCGATACTGTTGTCGTTGTTCCAGCCGGCCGTTTCTCCTGCCTGCAATACAAGATACATGGACCAGATTACGAGTTAATGTCATTTTATTCTCCTTCCGTAGGGTTAGTGAATGGGATCGTTACGATACGATCATGGACCACGGTATTCAATCAACGGTCATTGCTTTCGTATAGGATCAATTAACATACACGGTCTAATGGTACGAATGAAACATCCTGCTGAAGATTATATCAACGAGTTATGATACCTAAATGAACTCAATGTCTGATCCATCGATTTGAAACCGATCGATCTTTCATTGATCATTGAATCAACTCCTCTTATGCTCCTTACCCATAATTGCGACAGTGCATCCCCCTTGCTCCGTGAGATATTGAATGCCTTCCAGCCGGTGTTCGGCGATATTGCTGTCCATCGGACGGACCATCATACTCCTCAAACTACTTCGATCCTCGAGCTGACTTCAACGCCGGCCGAATGGACCGCCGCCGCCCGCAGCGCCGCGGAGTACCTCCTCACCTCCATGATGAAGGAGGGGGCGACCGATCCGATCAACAACGGACCGGCTCTTTCCCGCATCCTGCGTGACCCGGCAGCGGCGCCGGTGCACATCATGACCGGTATCATCAGCACCGCCGTGAAGCAGCATGCCGCTCTGTCGGTCGGCTTCCGGGAGCCGGAAGTGCTCTTTCCATTTGTGAACGGGGATGAAGGCTTTACGGCGTGGGCCTTCGCCAGCTTCATCGTGCAGGCAGAGTACATCGGCACCGTTGTGGAGGATATCGCGGCCAGTCAATATGCGCCGTCGGGACGGATGCAGCTGACCATCACCCCGGACGGTGGATTTCTGCTCGCATGGATGGACAAACAGCAGGAGAAGATCCATCAATTGAAACTGTAAAGGGACGGACACACAGCTGGGAACAAGCGAACAGCACAGGAGCATTGAATGAAAAACCTTCCATTGATCCTCCTTGGTTCGCTCCTCATTGCAGTCGGATGCAAGAACCCAGCCGATCCTTCCGACGGTATACCACCCTCCAACGATACACTGGTACCGCCGATCGTATTGACCAACACCATCATTGCGGTCAGGAATACATGGACCGCTTCGAACGGATTCACCTCCGACATTGAGCAGCATTCGCTGGCCGATTCGGCCACGAAGCCCATCATCAGCTTCAATGCATCGACCATATCGAGTCTTTCCTTGTCTCTGGACAGCACCACATTGGTGTACGACCGGGCGCGCTTCGATTCACTGGGTGTTACCATTGGAACAGTGAACATCCGGTCCTCTCCGGCTGTCGAATCGGTCATCTCCGACAGCCGCACGTCGCCACTAAGGCTCTTCGCGACGTGGACACACGGCAATGCGCTGGTGTCTTTGGATCTGGATGGTGTTGTGTGGAAGATCATCCGGAACGGAGTGGTGATACCGCTCGATACTGCAGCCGCTGGAAATATGTTCGCCTGTTCGAAGGATGGTGCATTCCTCATCTATGCACACTGGCATGATACCGTCCGCCAGGAACTGTATCGATACGATCTCTCATCGAAGAAGACAACGCTGCTTGTTCCCGCCGATATGACGACCGCCAGCTGCACTTATCCGGAGGTTGATATCTCGCCGGATGGTACGGAGCTTGTTTTCGTGAAACGATGGAGCACCGCTGATTCCGTCGGTACGGTCTCCGCCGAAATGAGGGAGGTCCGTACAGTGAGGACCGATGGTACTGCGGGAGCGGGACTACGGCGGTCGGAGGTCAATAATGTGCGCTGGACGCCGGACGGCCGGTATATCGCCTATCTTGCGTCCGGGGTCATGTACGCCATGAAGAAGGACGGGAGCAATATCTCGAAGGTGAGCAATAGGTCCATTTTTCAGTACACCTTCGTGCGTTGAAGCGAGGGGGACACTGAAAAACTGCAACGGCCGACTGAGCGATGCTCAGGCGGCCGTTCGTGTTATCAGCGGTATCGGTCGGTGTTACTTGGCGACGGAGACGAGCCGTGCCAGTGAGCGGATGGTCTTCGGGTCCAGAGAGAATGATTTCACATCGATCTTCTCATTGCGCATATCACGGAAGTAGAGCAGCCCGCGCACCGAGCGTGCATTGGTCATGTCGTCCACCATCTGTTTGTTCCCCACCACCGCGAACTTCAGCACATGCTTCGCATCCTTCTCGTTGCGGAACCCGGTCTTCTGCACTTTGAGTTCGGAGGTCGGTTTTCCGTCGATGATGAACTGCATGTGGGTATTGGCGGGGAGCTGCGGCTTGAGCGCGGGATTGAACTTGCCGATCTCCTCGAACCGGAAGACGAAGAGGGGATCGCGTCCCTGACGGATCTCGAAATCGGGATTGAAGACCAGTTCATATCCCAGCAGACCGGCGAGCGTCAGCTTGTGCTGCACATTCAGCGGTGTGGAGAAGGACATCCAGCGGCCGGGTCCGTGTTCCTGAATGGAATGGATATCGTCATCCTGGGCAAGGCCCGTCGTGACAACGAACAGCATCAGCAGTGCAAGGGTTCTGTATGTCATACTTGGTTCTCCGTTCAACGATTGACGGTTGTAAAATAGCGATTTTACGCGGGAATGTAAAGATTTTCAGCGGATTTTTTGGCCTTTTTCAATGGACTTTTCGTAACTTAGCCTACTCATGGTCGTAACACATTGACGTTTTCACAGGACCGCATGACCTTCCGTATAGCACAGCATCACTGGTACCGCGCTGCCGCCATCCTGCTCTTCAGCGGGCTGCTGGTGCTGGCTGTCATGACCTTCTACGGGTTCTTCAGTACTCCGACCGACGAGAATATCTTCCAGAACGCACCGACCCGCTTCATGGCGGTCCGTGCCTTCCCCGCTTCCCACATCAGTTCGAAACCGTTCGCCGGCGGCGCGTCCGTTGCCGCCCCGTTGCCGCTCGATTCCGTCCGCAACGGCGACCTGATCATGACCATCAATAACGGCAGCGTGAAGACGATGAAGGATGCGTACGCTGCCATCGACCGGAGTCCGGGTGACGAGGTGCGGTTCGAGATCTTACGTCCCTCCCTGAACACGCTCTATACGGTCACCGCGCGTCGCGAAGCGCTCCCCGAGCAGTTCATCGTCCGCCTGCCCGATTATGTCTATGTGATCGATGTGACCGCCGGCGGTGCGTCGGACCGCGGCGGGATGAAGAAAGGGGACCTGATCCTCCGGATCAACCAGCAGGAGTTTACCAATGCGTTCGAGGCGGACCGGGTGCTGCGGCTGGGACAGATCGGCAGATCGCTCAAGTACGAGATCCTGCGGGACAACCGGTTCATGGTGATGAACATCGAGCTGGCGAAGTACGGTGTTTCCATCTCCGCGCTGATGTTCACGCTCTCCGGACTCATCTGGATGGTCATCGGTCTCTCCATCGTCGTGATGAGGCCAAAGCTGCTCGCTGCACGGCTGGTCGGATTCGGCTTCCTGCTGATCGGATTCTTCATCGCCACGCTTGTGGTGCGCCGTGACTTCTTCCTGACACCGGAAGTGATCCTCCGTCAGCTGGTGATCGGACTCTCCTATGTGCTGGGGACCGCGTTCCTCTTCCACGCAACGCACTATTTCCCGGTGGAGCGGCCCGATCTGATCCGCCGGCGCTGGATCGCCTGGGGCTACTACATCGCACCGCTCATCTCGGCCGGTCTGAACTCATTGGATGGCACAGGACTCTCATTCCTGCTGAACATCGTCTACGGCATCGGCGTGATGATCGTTTTCCGGAAAGGGGCAACGGCGGAGTACCGGCAATACAATACCGTAATGCGGTGGACGGCGATGCTCGCCTTCACTGCAGCACTGACAGTGATGTGGTTCGCGCGCAACACGTTCCAGACGGTCGGCATCGGTCTGCTGGCGATCATCCTACTCTCCATCCCGCTCTCGTATCTCTATACAGTGGCACGGCACCGGCTGCTGGATATGAGTTTCCGCGTCCGCCGCAACACCCAGTACACTATCGTCACCGTGCTGTGGGGGACGGCGGTGTTCTACGCGCTGCTATGGGCGTTCTTCCGTCTTCCCCAGCTCGACCTGCCGCAGGCGAATATCGTTTTCACCGGCACCGCCATCGAGGTGAATGATGCTCCCGAACTGGCCTCCCAGCGCGGCACTTCCGAACGGGTGATGCTCATGGCGCTTGCCATAGCCCTCACGTTCACTGTGCTGCGGCTGCGGGTGTACGGTCAGCAATTGATCGACAAGAAGTACTTCCGCCAGGAGTATGACTACCGCCGGGCCTCCGTCGAACTGGGCGAAGTGCTCTCCGCTACGCTCAGCGCCGAAGCATTGGCGAAGGGATTGGTCCAGAAACTGAGCGAACTGATGAAATTGAAACGGGTCGGCGTGCTCTTCTTCCGCGAGGAGGAGTGCTGCTCCTGTCTGTCCGTGCACGGATTCGACGGCAGCGCCTGGGAGAAGTTCTGTATGGCGCATGAACGGGAACTGATCGGCAGCATCAAGCAGTTCCGGAACGAGTTCCGCATCGATTATCTTCCGCCGGCCGTGAAGGAGGAGTTCCATCGCGAAGGGTTCCACTACGGCATACCGATCCGTTCGAAGGAGCGGCTCATCGGCGTGCTGCTGGTGGGGGAGAAGCAATCCGAGAGCACCTTCCGGCAGGAGGATCTGGCGTTCCTGGCGACCACTGCCAAGCAATCGTCCGTTGCCATCGAGAATGCATTCCTGTATGAGGAGCTGGCGGAGAAGGAACGGATGAAGCATGAGCTGCAGATCGCACGGAAGATCCAGCTCGACTCGCTGCCGCAGCGGACACCGTCCGTGCAGGGACTGCAGATCGCCGGCACCTCCGTACCGGCGATGGAAGTGGGAGGGGACTTCTTCGATTATCTCTCCAACGGGAACGGCAAAGTGACGGTGGTGATCGGCGATGTGAGCGGTAAAGGGACCTCCGCTGCACTCTACATGTCCAAAGTGCAGGGCATCCTCCGGTCATTGCACGGCTTCGACCTTCCGCCGAAGGAACTCTTCCGCCGCGCGAACACGCTGCTCTGTCAGGACCTGGAGAAACGGTCGTTCGTGACGGTGCTCGGTGCGGAGTTCGATACGGCGCAGCGGACCGTGACCGTCTCGCGTGCCGGCCATCTGCCGCTGCTGCAGTACCATGCGAAGGACGGCAGCATCACCAAAGTGCTGCCGCGCGGTCTGGGGCTGGGACTGAACGACGCGTCGATCTTCTCCGCGGAGATGGAGGAGCGGCGCATCTCGTATGAAACGGGGGATGTGTTCCTTTTCGCAACGGACGGTGTGACCGAGGCGCACAACACCGGAGGGGATTTCGGCGAGGAGCGACTCCATGAATTCCTTCGTAACCATCATGCACAGAGTGCTGCCGAACAGCAATCCTTGCTTATTGCATCACTCACTGCCTTCACCGGCGACCGCGAACAGCATGACGATCAGACCGTGGTGTTTGTGAAAGCGGTCGACTGACCGAACTCCACCGGTCGAGGAAGCGGTTGACCGGTGATGCATTTCCTCACCTTTGTGCGAAGAAGAAGTTCGTCTCCTTTCTTCACCTCATCCTCAATGATGAGTATCTGTTGGGTCACCTTCCCGTTCTCTCTCCTCCAATACTCACTACTCCACGACTCCATAACTCCATCCATCACTCTTTCTGCAATTGCTCGCGGGAATTCCGGGCGAGAGAGTTCTTCCGTACACTGACCGAACTCGACAAATCCAGAAACAGCAGTGTGCGAGATGAGACCTTTCGGTCCGTTCCAAGTTGTTTTCCTGCTTAGTTTTATAAGCGTGAGCGCGGCGGGGGAAATGAACTGTTTAAAAGCACAAAAGGCAGGGATGAACCTGCCTTTTGATGGTAGCGCTAACGGGAATCGAACCCGTGTTTAAGCCTTGAGAGGGCTCCGTCCTAACCGCTAGACGATAGCGCCGGGGTGACCAGTTTTCACTGATTACTTCCTAATTTACGAAAGTCTTGGTCCGCTTGCAAGATGCATCGTAAAGATTGAGGTGTTCCAGAATTGTTGGAGGGAAGCCCGAAAATCACGGGATTTTTCGGTGGATGTGGAGGAAAAGCTCAACGGATGAGGGTCATCATGATGGTGCGGACCTCTGCGCCCTGCTGCAGGCGACAATAATAGACACCGCTGGAGAGGGAGGAACCGTCGACCCACACTTCATGTGTCCCTGCCGGATAGCTCCCTTCCCGTATGGTCATCACTTCCTGTCCGGCACTATTGAAGAGTTTGATCTGCACCGGTCCGTCCGCCACCGTGAACTGCAGACGGGTGGAGGGATTGAAGGGGTTCGGGTAGTTCTGCCGGAGTGTGACACTGTCCGGTGTGATCGCGGTGCGGCCGACACCGGTCGGTGCTGCTATGATGGGGAGGGATTGGAAACCCCTGAGCAGTACCGATTCCAGCTCCTGCTGCGGTACGCCGAACCAGTCCCGCAGGATGGACGCGTACACCGACCGGAAATCGTACTGCATCGGCAGATTGTTGGCGGCAGTGACCGTGGACGGGATGATGGGATTGGAACCGATGATGCCGGCATTGATCCCTTTGCCGAAGACGATCAACGGCGCCGCACTGCCGTGGTCCGTACCGCCGCTGGCATTGGAGAGGATACGCCGGCCGAACTCCGAGAAGGTCATGCCGACCACGCGGTGGTCCACCTTCAGCAGTGCGAGGTCGTCCTGGAACGCTGCGATCGCTTTGGAAAGTCTCCCCAGCAGCGTAGCGTGGGTGCCGGTCTCGGTCGCACCGGCCACGACCTGATTGGAATGGGTGTCGAACCCGCCGAGCGTCACCACGTAGATGCGCGTTTTCAAACCGCCGGCAATGAGCCGTGCGACCACCTTCAGCTGATCGCCGAGCGTATGGTCCGGAGAGGAAGGATACCGCGTGGAGAGGTTCGCCGCTTTGGATGCTGCATTCTTGATGACGGCGGCATACTGCTGCGTTTGCTGGGACACCTGCCGAATGAAGGTCAGTTCATGTCCGGCCGGCGTGTTCGGTGCCGGGTCGACCATTCCGGTGACCAATTGATAGAACTTGGTCGGGTCGGTGATGGTCATGCCCATGGAGACCTCCGGACCCTGCAGACCGGGGGAGATGGAGGAGCCGATCTGGATGGCGAGCGGGTCGGGCATCACGGTGTTCGGATATGCGTCCGGGAACTGCGGATATTCCTCGTTCAGGTACCGTCCCATCCATCCGCTGGAGAGGTTCTGATTCGCATCGGAAGCGGTCAGCCAGATGTCGGTCGCACGAAAGTGGGAGTAGCTGGGATTGGGATAACCGACGCTTTGCACGATCGCGAGCCGGCCGTTCGCATAGAGGTCTGCCAGTCCGGAGAGTGACGGATGCAGACCGGTGGCGTCGGTCAGTTTCAGCACTTTCGCTTCGGGGATCAGGATGCCGGCACGCGCTTTGGAAAGATTGGTGTACTCGCTGAGCGGGATGACGGTGTTGAGTCCGTCGTTGCCGCCGTTCAGCTGGATGAGGACGAGCACACGGTCGGTCTCGGTGGCCGCAGCGACGAGCGATTCCAGCAGCGGCGAGCGTCCGAATGCCTTCACGGTGAATCCGCCGATGAGCATCGGAAGCAGGGAATAGGCAGCAGAGCGTGAGATGAATTCTCGTCGTCGCATCGGTCTCAGGCCAATTGATATTCTGCAGCGTTCATAAGTGCCTTGAGCAGTGCCTGGAGTCTTGTGATGACCGCATTCTTCGCCTGGGTATCGGACGGATTGGCGATGTACGCATTCCAGGCATCGGTCCAATAGTGGTCCGATGCCTGTCCGGAGAGCAGCGAACCGGTCTTCAGCGATGTCTTCAGCGTCTCCGAGACTGGGATGGCATAGAGGTGACGCACGATATCGTTCACGAGAGCGGTCGGATCGGCCGGAGCCGGGAAGCGTTTGGCATAGGCGATCACATCCACCACAAGGCGGGTACTGGACCGGGTGTACCCGCTGGTGGTGACCATGGTATCGGTGAACTGATTCCGTTTCGGGAGCGTATCGGCATTGATCCAGATCTCATAGAACTGCGGTTCCTGGTAGTATGCCGGCCAGCCCGCCACGTTCGGCGGTTCACCGATATGCATCTGCATGGCGGAGGATTGTGTCCGGAGGTGGTCCCAGATGCCGTACCGCTGGGCATCCGTCAGTGCCGCCGGAGGGACGGCGGTGCTCACGGCATTGATGCCGAACTCACGGCAGAGCCCCACCGTCACATCGAGCGGCGTTTTGATGACGCAGCCCATGTTCAGCGGATCGAAGAAGTGGGCGCTGTTGAAGAGCACGGAGAGTGCCGGAGTGATCTCGTAGTTGTTCTGCCGGATCACCTGGGCCAGCGGAGTGATGACGTTCTGTTCCACGGCGGCATCGATGATATAATAGACGAAGAACCGGTAGAGTTTCCGTGCGAGGAATTTCGCGGTCTCATCGTTCGCGAAGAGCATGTCCAGCAGATCGTTCAGTTCCAGTTCGCCGGCGGTCGCACCGCTCCGGCCGGTGATGACCTTCGAGCCGTAGAAGGAGGAGAAACTCTTGTTCCCGGTATCGTGGCGTGTGGAGTCGAAATAGGAGGTGTAGGTGGTGCCGTTGATCCTCCATCCGGTCAGGACGCGGGCGGCATTCTTCACATCCTCCTCGGTATAGCGGGAATCGGGACCTTTCCCGATGGTGAACAACTCCTGGAGTTCCCGTGCGTAGTTCTCGTCCGGTGCGCTCTTCGTGTTCGCATTGCCGTTCAGGTAGCGGAGCATGCCGGGGTCCAGCGTGACGCGGCGCGTCAGCTCCTTGAAATTCCCGAGTGCGAACTGACGGAGCAATGCATGATGGTTATAGATATCGCGTGAGTTGTCGATGATAGGTGTTTCCGTTGCGAAATGATTATGCCAGAACAACGTCATCTTCTCGCGGAGCGAGAGGGGCAGGGTGATCATTTCGTTGAACCACCACGCCTTCCATGAGGCGGTGCGCGATCCGTTCACGGTACTGTTATATGCGGCGGTGACCCAGGTGGCTCCGGGAAACACACCGGTCGGATCGGCAGTGGAGGAATAATTATTCACCGGCGGGGCAGGGAGCGGAGGGACCACCAGCAGTTGGGCGACGGTCTCCGCCAATGTCTTCGTGCGGACCAGTGCCAGGTCGGTCAGATTCACACCGAACGTCGTACGGCGGAGCAGGTGGAGCATCTGCTCATCACCCCATGGACCGGCGTACGGCTCCAGCCCGGCGGAGGAACGCTCCAGTCCGGACGGGAGCGTTCTGTTCGCATACTCGGCCTGTACGGCATCGAGTGCTGCGGTCTTCGGTCTGAACAGATCTCTTCGTTGCATAACTCCTCGTTGAGCAATATTGATAATTGTTGAACGGAAAGCAATCTGTGACCGGACCGGAGCAGCGGACAGCGTCACAAACCGGAGCAGAACCTCCGGTACACGAACGGATGTACACCGGACTCCCGTACGTTGTACTGCCTATCACGACGAGGAAGCCGGACATTGCGAAACCAATAGGAATAAAGTATTTTAGGACATTATGGATGATATGAAAGCATGATGAACGATCGGACGCTTCCCGGGGATATCCTCAGGACAGTGACATATTTCGACCTCTTTGCCTATCCCGTCACCGAGGACCAAATCTATGCCTTCCTGCAGCGGAATTCCGTCACCCGGGAGGATGTTCGCGATGTTGCGGAAGGACTTGTGGAAGAGGGCCGGCTTGCACGCAGCGGGGAGTATTACTTCCTGGCGGACCGCCCGGCCTCTGCTGCGGCTGAACGTCGGAACGGCGAACGGGAAGCGGAACGGATGCTCACCATCGCCCGGAGCGTTGCCCGGTTGATGAAGCGGGTCCCGTTCATCCGCGCCGTGTTCATCACCGGCTCCTTGTCCAAATCCATTGCGGACCGGAAGAGTGACATCGATTTCATGATCGTCACTGCTCCCGGACGGCTCTGGATTGTCCGCTCTTTGCTGACACTGATCCGTAAACTGTTCCTGCTCGGCAGCAGGAAATATTTCTGCACCAATTACTATGTCACGGAGAACGGGTTCCCGCTTCGCCGCCGCAACCTCTACACCGCCATCGAGACGGTCACGGTGAAGCCGGTCTGGGACGATGGTTCCTTCGAACGGTTCCAGGAACAGAATGCATGGACTCGTGACTTCCTGCCGAACATGCATCCCGCTGCCGACCCGGCCCTTCTCATCGCACCGCGCCATTCCCTGCTGCAGCGGATCACCGAACGGCTGCTGGAACTCCTGCCGCTGGACGCAGCGGATACCCGTCTGATGGAGGTCCACCGCTCGCATTGGATGAACGTCTACCGTCATCTGGACAAGGAACGGCTCGCGTCGATGTTCATCATCACTCCTGATGTCTCCGCCAGCTGGCCGGAGGACCGGCAGGTGCCGGTGCTGACCCGCTATCATGAACGATTGACCGCGATGGGACTCCACTGACGATGTCCGCCGAGATCCTCCTCACCCATTCCTATCTGCTGCGGTTCGATCCGAAACAGGATGCGGCCAACATGCCGTACCCTCCGCTCGGAACGCTCTACGCCGCCGCGGTCCTGCGTGAAGCCGGATTCGGCCTCCGCTTCTGCGATGTGATGCTCGCGCCGTCGGAAGATGCTCTGATCCCATCGCTGGAACACGAGCGGCCGCAGCTGCTGGTGATCTACGACGATGATTTCAATTATCTCAACAAGATGTGTCTCACCCGGATGCGCGAGGCGGCGTTCGTCATGTCCGCCGCTGCCCGCGCCCGCGGCATCCGTGTGATCGTCCACGGCTCGGATGCAGCGGACCATGCCGAGGCGTATCTCGATCACGGCGCTGATGCGGTGATCGTGGGTGAAGGGGAACGGACGCTGCTGGAACTCTG
The DNA here is from genome assembly GCA_013361065.1 of Bacteroidota bacterium. Lineage (GTDB taxonomy): Bacteria > Bacteroidota > Ignavibacteria > UBA10030 > UBA8401 > UBA8401. The sequence continues at coordinate 7,256 of JABWAK010000008.1, read as the reverse complement.
CCGCGCGATGCTCCGTGACCGGTCAACGGACCTGCGGACGATCCCGGGACTGGTCTTCCGTCAGGAAGGAACGGCCGTACGGACCTCGAAACGGATGATATCGCAGGAACTCGACTCCCTTCCGCTGCCGGCGTGGGACCTGGTGGAGTGGGAGCGGTACCGTTCGCGCTGGATGCAGCATCACGACTATTTCTCCGTGAACATGGTCACAACCCGCGGATGTCCGTACCACTGCAACTGGTGTGCAAAACCGATCTACGGTCAGGTCTATCATTCGCGTTCACCTGAGCATGTTGCAGAAGAAATGATCATGCTGCAGCGAATCGCGGCGCCGGACCACATCTGGTTCGCGGATGATATCTTCGGCCTGAAACCGGGCTGGGTCGGCAGGTTCGCGCAGGCAGTAAAGGAACGGAATGTCCGGATCCCGTTCAAGATCCAGTCCCGTGCCGACCTGCTGGTGCGGGAGGGCGAGGTCTCGGCTCTGCGTGATGCCGGATGTTCGGAAGTGTGGATCGGTGCGGAATCCGGTTCCCAGAAGGTGCTAGATGCGATGGAAAAAGGGATCACGCTGGCACAGATCGCCGAAGCGCGTCGGCTGTTGCGGGAGCACCGGATGGATGCCTGTTTCTTCCTGCAGTTCGGATACCGTGGGGAGACGATGGAGGATATCCGGGCAACCATCGCGATGGTGGAACAGCTGATGCCGGAGAATATCGGCATCTCGGTCTCGTACCCGCTGCCCGGGACGAAGTTTTACGATCTGGTGCGGAGTGAGATGGGCGAGAAAAGGAACTGGACCGATTCGGATGACCTCGCAATGATGTACCGCGCCGCGTATGCGCCGGAGTTCTACAAACGTCTCCACCGGTATGTGCACAAGCGGTTCCGGCGCCGACAGGGATTGCGGTTCCTGAAGGAACTGCTCACCGGACAACGGCGGCCCGTACTGCCGGTGCTCCGCCGTATCGGCCTGCTGCTCTATTATATCCCGGCAGTGATGCTGGACCATCTATTGTTACAACGAGGTATGAACGGACGATGACGGGACAGACAGAGAATCTTGCCAGGGTGAATGATGCCTTCTCCGCACAGGCGCCGCTCTTCGACGGCATCCAGCGGAGCAATCCGATGCTGGAGTGGATGCGGTCGGTCGTTCACCGGCATATGGACGAGTTCATCGCACCGGGACAAGCGCTGGCGGATATCAATGCCGGTACCGGTATCGACGCACTCCATTTCGCGCAGCGAGGACTCACCGTGCATGCGATGGATATCGCCGAGGGCATGGTGAACGAAGTGCGGCAGAAGATCGCACTCCATGGTCTGAGCGGTACGGTCACGGCAGAACGCCGTTCGTTCACCGAAGCGGGAGGAGCGGCACCAAGGGTCTTCGATCATATCTTCTCCAACTTCGGCGGACTGAACTGTATCCCCGATCTGCGTCCGGTTGCCGGACAGGTGAGGATGATCATCCGTCCCGGCAGTCTCGTCACCGTTGTCATCATGCCGAAGGTCTGCCCATGGGAGGTGCTCCATCTGCTCCGCGGCAATACGGAGATCGGTCTGCGGCGTCTCCGTCCCGGCGGTGTGATCGCTCATATCGAGGGACATTACTTCCGCACGTACTACCATTCCGTCGGACAGGTGCGTGCTGCCTTTGGTGAGGACTTCCGTGTCGTGAAGCTCCGCGGCGTCGCGTCCTGCTCCCCTCCGCCTTACATGGAGAAGGTACCGGCGCGGTTCCCGCGTCTCTACCGGTTCCTGCAGCAATGCGATGAGCGGTTCACGCTTCATCCGCCGTTCAACCGTTGGGCGGACCAGTTCATCCTCACGCTCCGGTATCAGCCGAAGAGGTGAAATGTGACCAATCCGTTCCTTCCGTCCATCGTCCTTCCTGCAGAGACCATCGAGCATTTGATCCGCCTCGCCAAACGCTCGCTGGAGTCGAACGACGTTCCGGTCGCAGCGCTTCTGCTGTATGAAGGGAAGGTGATCGGTGAGGGATACAATACAGTGCTGCGGAACAGTGATGCCGGCGGACATGCAGAGATCAATGCCATCAGCGATGCCCTCCGATCACTTGGAGTGGAACGCTTTGCAGCCCTGGACCGCTCACATCTCACGCTGGTCAGCACCTTCGAGCCGTGCCTGATGTGCATCGGCGCCTGCATCAATCACCGCATCCCGACCGTCCACTATTTGCAGCCGAAGACCATAGCCGACCTGCTAAAGGAACGGAAGGCGGAAGCGATGCACTTCATCCGGCGGAGAAAAGTGCTCGATCAGGGCATCCAGCTGGAGCTCTTCCGGCTCCATCCTGATTTTAAGCATCAATCCGGATATTCTCAGTAGGAAAATTGCCGGCTCCTCAGCAACACTGTCCTGATTCTCAATATCCTCTCCTTCCCGACTCCACGACTTCATCCCCCCCTTTTATATTTAAAAAATCTTTGTATATTCAGGGGTTAGGGGATTCACATGACACTTTCCTTGAAGAAAAAGATCTTCCTTGTCGGAGACCGGGTCCTGATCGAGCCGGATAAGGGACAGGAGAAGACCCCGCACGGTCTCTATCTCCCGCCCGGCGTCAGGGAGAAGGACAAAGTGCAGGCCGGATACATCATCAAGATCGGTCCCGGCTACCCGGTGGTGAATCCGAATTTCATCGATCAGGAATCGTGGTCCGCACCGAAGGATCCGGTGAAGTACATCCCGCTGCAGGCGGAGGAAGGGGATTATGCGTTATTCCTCCGGGATGCAGCGATCGAGATCGAGTTCGAAGGGAAGCAGTTCCTCATCGTCCAGCAATCGCATCTGCTGATGCTGATCCGGCCGGACACACTTTCGCAGTTAGGGCTCAACGACGAATGACCGACGACCTTCATATCTTCAGCGAGGCCCATCTGCACGAGCAGCTGAAGAGCGCCCCGTTCACCCAGGGATTCTACACCGTGCAGTTCTATACGACGGACGGACTGCTGGCGAAAGGGAAGACCGACACGCTCTCGCCCTTCTATCTGTATCCCTCCGGCGGCACATTGCGCGACAGCAATTTCAATCTTGTCTTCTATGATTCCCAATTCGATACCTACCGCGGATTCAAACCGCCGCATCTTGCACGTGAAAAGTGAGAATAGAAGAGCGATGGTAGATGCTTGATACTGGATGCTGGATACTTGATACTAGATGTTCGATGAGGGATTGATCGTAGGTAATCAAAGAAATAATAATATGTGAGAAGGAGCTGTGAGGGAATCTGTAGCAATGTATGAGTTATAAGAACCTTGAGATATGGCAGTTGTCCAAAGAAATTGTCAATGACATCCATAAGATGACGCTGGAACGGCTGCCGAAGTTTGAGATGTATGAAGTAGGGAGTCAGATCCGGCGATCCTCGAAGAGTGTCCGGTCAGCAATTGTGGAAGGATATGGCCGCCGGGAGTACAAACAAGATTTTATTAAGTACCTCCACTATGCACTCAGCTCAAACGATGAGACGATCGATCACCTGGAGACATTGTTCGAGACCGGTTCACTTCAGGAAGAATCGTTCTATACAGTAACCCATGAGAAACTTGTTATTCTTGGCAAGAAACTAAACAATTTTATACAAGCCGTTGAACGAGAGCATGTAAGTAAAAAGTAGATCTTGGCGTGACAGTGAGTATCTGTTACAAAGTGTCCGTTACCATATATAGTCCGTAATCCAGAATCCAGTATCCAGTATCACGCAACCAGCAGCCTTTATTTTCTATGACCGACCCATTTTTGAATTCCCAAGAGATCCTGGAGAGCATCTCCGGCGGATTCTTCGCCCTCGATGCCGAGTTCCGGTTCACGTATCTGAACAAGGCGGCGGAGGCCGGTACCGGTCTGAAACGGGAGGAGGTGATCGGGAAGCATGTGTTCGAGATCTTCCCGAATGCTGCAGCTGCGGAGCTGGGCGAGAAGTATGTCCGCGCCTTTGAGACGAAGACCTTCCAGTCCCTGGTGAGTCAGTACAAGGACGGCAAGCACGAGAAGTGGTTCGACATCCGTATCTATCCCAACGAGCACGGTATCGGTGTCTTCTTCCAGGATATCACGGAGCAGCAGCTGCAGGAACGGCAGCGTGACCTGCTGCTGCAGATCTCGCATGCCATCAACACCGCCGGTCAGCTGGAGGACCTCTGCGCCGCGGTGGTGAAGGTGATCGCCGGAACGTACGAATTGCCGCAACAGAACGTCCTGCTCTATTTCCACCGTCCTGCGGACGAGCAGCTCATCCTGCTGGCGCCGGAACTGACGCTGACCGACCCGCAGCGCGAAATGTACACCCTTTCCACCGAGCGGCACCAGTCCTTCGCCAGCATCGAAGCATTCCGGACCGGCAGCAAGATCGTCACCACGGACCTCTCCCGCAGCGTGCTCTACGCCCACGCGCCGGAGCAGGTGATCACCGCCACCGTCACCACGCTTGTCTCCCTGCCGCTGCGGATCGAAAAAGAGAAGGTCGGGGTGCTCGAACTGCTGCTGCACACCTCGCGGGACCTCGTGGAGAAGGAACTGTCGTATCTCTCCCTGCTGGCGAGTGAGATCACTCTGGGCATCAGCCGCCGCGGATTGATCGACGAACTGCGGGTGAAGAATGTGGATCTGGAGATCCAGCGCGCCCAGACCATGGATGCGCACGATAAATTGAAACGGTTCCTTGCCTTCTTCAGCCATGAACTCCGCTCACCGCTCAGCTCCATCATCGGATTCTCGGAACTGATCGCCGAAGAAGGGAAACAGATCACGCCCGAGTCGCTGGAGCAGTACAACAGCGCCATCAAATCGAGCGGGACGCACCTGCTGCATCTCATCAATGACATCCTCGACCTCTCCAAGATCGAGGCAGGCAAGATGGACCTCCGCTTCGCACCGGTCGGCATCCGGAACCTGGTGGACAATGTGAAACAGGTGGTCCAGCCGCAGCTCGAAGCCAAGCAGGTGACGCTGGAGGTCCAGATGGATGAACAGCTGGACGATATCATCGCGGACGGCGTCCGCCTGAAACAGATCCTGCTGAACCTCGTCACCAATGCCGTCAAATTCAGCCACGGCGGGGGCAGGGTGATCCTGGCAGCGAAGCGGACCCAGAACGATATCGAATTATCGGTGCAGGACTTCGGCGTCGGTATCCGGAGCGAGGACCTGGCGAAACTGTTCCAGCCGTTCCAGCAGACCGAGAACGGGGCGATGAAGACGGAAGGGACCGGACTCGGTCTCTCCATCACCAAGCGGCTCACGGAACTGCACGGCGGTTCGTTGTTCGTGGTGAGCGAGTACGGCGAAGGGAGCACGTTCATCGCGCGCATCCCGTTGATGGTGCAGGTGGAGAACGAAGCGGAGAAGGTGTTCAAACGCATCTCCGAGACTGCCGCGGGAGGCCGGCAGAAACGGGTGCTGGTGGTGGAGGACAAACCGCATGCCCGGACGCTGCTGCACACCTATCTGTCCGAATCCGGATACGTGGTGGAGATCGCTTCCAATGGCGTGGAAGCACTGGAAAAAGCGAAACTCTGGAAGCCGGATGTGATCACACTGGATATCCTGCTGCCGGTGAAGGACGGCTGGCAGGTGCTGCGGGAACTGAAGGAGCATCCGCTCTGCAAGGAGATCCCGGTCATCATCATCTCGATGGTGGACGAACGGAACGTCGGCTTCGGTCTGGGTGCCGTGGAGTATTTCGTGAAACCGGTGCAGAAGGACGAACTCATCGCTGCCGTGCGGAAGGTAGAGGGACGCAGCACACAGAACTCCGCCACCATCCTGGTGATCGACGACGACCGGTCGGTGACCGACCTCGTGCAGATCATCCTGGAAGCAGAAGGGTGCACCGTCCTGAAAGCACATAACGGCAAGGACGGCCTGGCGATGGCCGAACAGCACAAGCCGGACCTGATCATCCTCGACCTGGTGATGCCGGAGATGTCCGGATTCAACGTGGCGTACCAATTGAAACACAACACCGCCACCTATACCATCCCGGTGATGATCATGACCTCCATGGAGATCGACGATGAGACGCGCGAACAGCTGGAAGGTTTCGTCGTCTCGCTCATGAAGAAGTCCGGCTTCACCAAGCGGGACCTGCTGAACGAGATCTCCGCCATCGAGGGGAAGAAGCACTGACGCAGTTCAACGACCGGCGCGGCTGAGCGGAGCGTACTCCGTTCACCGCGCCGGTCCCGTTTCTCGTGCCTATGGAACCGATCACTATCCGCTCATCCTTCACCAACGACATCCCGGCCATTGAATCACTGTACCTACGCACGGCGGCGGTAGAAGGGGGACTGGCGCGGACAGGGGATGAGATCACCCGTGAGTACATCGAGGAGTTCGTCTCGCTCAGCGTGAAGGACGGCATCGGTCTGGTCGCCATCGCCGGTGTGCCGGGACGCATCATTGGCGAGATCCACTGTTACCGGAAAGGGGTCGCCGTATTCCGCCACATGCTCTCCGATCTGACCATCGCGGTCGATCCCGAGTATCAGGGACAGGGGATCGGACGGATGCTCTTCACGGAACTGCTCTCGGAGGTACGGAAACGGACGGAGATACGGAGGGTGGAACTGTTCGCACGGGAGAGCAACTCCCGTGCGATCGCGTTCTACTCCTCGCTCGGGTTTGTACAGGAAGGACGGCTCCGCGGCCGCATCCTCCACCGTGACGGTACGATGGAGGATGATCTGGTGATGGCGTGGTACCGGGAATGACTGTGTTTTGCGGTCACTCCTCGGCGGTGGTCGGTGCCAGGTTCGCGAACCGCTTCACTTTCTGCGTGGTGGTCTTCAGCAGTTCCTGTTCACGGATGATGAACCGCCGGATCTGCTTGTAACTGCTCAGCTGTTTGTTCACCTTCCCCACTTCATCCGCGATCACCTGGTGCAGCAAGTCCTTCGTGATCTGCTTGCCGGCCGACTCCGCCACTTCGATGAACGCTTCCGCATCCACCACGATCTGAGCCGCGATGATCTCGCCGAGCTTCGCATCCTCTGCGCCGTACACCATCGATTCCAGGATGAACGGACTCCGGTTGAGCACATCCTCGATCTCCTCCGGGAAGACGTTCTTTCCGGACTTTGAGATGATGACGTTCTTCTTCCGTCCGCTGATGTGGAGGAATCCCTCGCTGTCGATATATCCCAGGTCGCCGGTCCTGAACCAGCCGTTATCGAACACCTCGGCCGTTGCAGCGGGATTCTTGTAATACCCCAACATCACATTCG
>JABWAK010000098.1 GCA_013361065.1 Bacteroidota bacterium | reverse complement strand
TCGCCCCCCTGTTTGTCACGGGAAAAGCATTGACCGTAGAGGTCGGGGCGGATTGGCGGATGAGGTCAGAAACGACGATGCCATGACCGGAGGCCATGGCATCGTGGAAGAGCGGAACAGGATGGCGATTATTTCAACTTGAGAGCGGCGCGGGCTTTGGCCTTCTCCTCGTTGGTGAAGGAGGAATACTCGAGCATCTGTTTGCCGAGGTCGAGCGGGTAGACGACCTTTACATCGGTCACCTTCCCTTTGGCATCGGTCACCGGCTCCAGCTTCGGCATGACAAAGCCGACATATACCGCGCGGTCCAGTTTCTCCATGCGCGCCAGCACCTCATCGCGCAGGGCGGTATCGATCTTGAATCCGTACGTATCGATGAGCGCTTTCGCCGCGGCCAGGTCCCCTTCGGATTTGATGCGCTGCACTTCCGCCAGCAGACGTCCCACGCCGTCGCGCATCTTCTCATAGCTCGTCACGCGGAAGTACGTCTTGCCGTCCTTCGTCGTCCGTTCGATGCAGTCGGCGTTCTTCCAGAGCCAGTGGACGATCATCTGGCGGTTCTTCATATGGTCCTCCTCCAGCTGGTCGTGTCCTTTCGGTACACGCTGCAGCTGCACGAGCGCCGCATTCCGCACCTCCTTGGTGTACATCGCCTTCACGATCTCCATCGTGTTGGGAATGATACCGATCTCGACGAGCTTCGGGTCCCAGATATGATAGAGCGCCACGAGGTCAGCGCGCGCTTCCTCCAGCGTGGAGTAGTAGCCGGGAAGGGCGGCCTGCGGATCGACCGTGAGGGAAGGCGAGACCTTGCCGGAGGCATGACCGAGCACTTCGTGGAGCGCGGTGTGCATGTTGTCCGCCAGCGAGCCGTACTTCTCGGAGAGCATCATCTCCTCCTCATCGTACGCGAACTCCTTCAGGATGTCCTTGCCGCCGGTCTTCTCGTAGGCGTCGACGATGTTATAGAGCGTGACCGATTTGCTGCCGTACAGCTCGCGCACATCCTGCTCGTTGGGCAGGTTGATGCCGATGGCGCTGACCGGTCCGGCATCGCCGGTCTCCACCACCACGTTGATCACGGTGTACTTGAGCGGCTTCACATCGGATTTGCGGTACTTCGCATCCCACGGCATGCGGTCCTCGAAGTACTGGGCATTCGTCCCTACCTTCTGGAAGAGTTCCGTCAGCTCCGGATTGGCGAAGTTGACGACCGATTCGAACTGTCCTTTCGCTCCGCGCGCATCGAGATAGACCTCGATGAAGCCGTGGATCATATCGACCTGCGACTCCGTCTCCTTCACCCATCCGATGTTGTACTCGCGCCAGTCCTTCGGGTCCCCCGTGCGGTAGAAAGTGATGAGCTTGTCCAGGTTCTCTGCCTGTTGCTTGTTGGAGGCGTACTGTTTCGCCTTCTCAAGGTAGCCGATGGCGGACTGGAGGTCCTCGGCGTACATGCCTGCCGGTACTGTCCCGCCGAGGTGCACGTTGCCGGTCCGATAGACCTTCTCTGTGAGCTGTCCGTTCTCCTTCACCACTTTGGAATTGAGCGGATACTTCTCGTTCCCCGCCTTCGCCCAGGCATCGACCTCGGCGAAGGTGACCCCCTCATAATTGTTGTTGGCGCTGCCGGCGATCATGTCCTCTCCCGGCGTCTTGTTGGTCTGCACCGGTTCATAGGTGATGTCGAAGATGGAGCGGTGCAGCCGCTGCAGTTTCTGGTCCAGCGTCTCCCCGTTCTTCAACGGTACCTGCACACCGTTCCGGACCGCCTGTTTCACCGCCCCGGCGAACTGCTCCGCCGTGAAGAGCGGGACGAACTTGCGGGAGGTGATGTTGTCGTACTGCGAGTTGTTCACCCAGAAGAGTTTCGTGTAGAGCACGATCTGCTGCAGCAGCGCCGGGTCGATGCCGTCCGGTTGTGCATAGACCGCTTCGAGCAATCCGCGGATCTCGAGCGCATGACGGTGCCGCTGGTCCACCGCGATGTCCCGTGCGGCGATGGCGGACTTGTACAGGTAGTACGTGAAGATCCTCTCCCGGGCGGAGAGCTTCTCGAATCCGTCCGCGTAGAGCTGTACGATGCGGACCGGGCCGACGTTGCCCATCTGCAGTTTCTCGATCGTGTATTGTCGTTCCATAAGATTCGGCTGGGTTGGTTTATCCTTGTGCTGCGCACTGAGCGCAGCGATCATGATCAGTGATAGTGTGAGCGTTCTCATCGTGTCTCCGTAGAAAAAGTGTGCATCAAAGTAGGGAGAGATTGATGGAAATGCAATTGATGATTGTCCAGCTTCCCTTTCCCACTTTCGCAAGAGACCGGAAGACTTTTCCCAACTCTAAAAAATCGGACCATCAAATCCTTGAGATTTTCGGGAGAGGAAATCGGCACATAAATGGCTAGTGATAGGGAAAGTATATTATCCCGGACGACCATGGTACCATCCTCCATCAAGATACGCACCGGCAATCAGATGATCGCAGAGGGTGCATTGCATGCCGGCTGTCAGTTCTTCGCCGGATACCCCATCACTCCCGCATCGGGAGTGTACAAAGCGATGATCGAACAGCTGCCGCAGCGGAACGGCGTCGCCATCTCCGCACCGGACGAGATCTCGGCGCTCGCGTACTGCGTCGGCGCATCGGGCCGCGGCGTGAAGGCGATGACCGCCTCCTCCGGACCCGGCTGGTCGCTGATGATCGAAACGGTGCAGTATGCACTGATGACCGAACTGCCGGTGGTGATCGCACTGGTGCAGCGGCTCGGCCCGAGTACGGGCGGCGCCACGCAGAACGGACAGGCAGATATCCTCTTCACCGAGTTCTGCACCTCCGGCGGGTACACCATCCCGATCTTCGCGCCGAGCACGCCGCAGGAATGCTACGAAGTGGCGACCATCGCCTTCCATTGGGCCGAACAGCTGCGAACGCCGGTGATCATCCTCTCCGATAAGGAGGTCGGCATGATGTCCGAAGATGTCGACTTCGCCCTGCTGAAAGGGGTGCCCCCGTCCGAGCGGGCATTGTTCCGCGGCGGGAACGGTGCACAGCATCTCACCTACGATTTCGAAGAGCTCTCCGATGTGCCGCTCTTCGCCCCGGTCGGCGGTGCGGACAAGGTCACGATGACCGGGTCGGCACACGATAAAAAAGGGACGCTGCAGAAGAACTCCAAAGAGACGATCGATGTGCTGGTCCATCTGCAGGCGAAGATCGATGCACGCAAGGAAGCGATGTCCATCGTCCGTTTGGACGATGCCGGTCCGGCCGACACGCTCCTCATCAGCTTCGGCATCACGGCCCGGACGGCACGCGAAGCGGTCCGCCGCGCGCGGCAGGACGGCAAGAAGGTCCGGAACGCGAATGTGATCTCGCTCTTCCCGGTGCCGGAACAGGCGCTGATCGCGGCTGCCGCCGGTGTGCGGCGGGTGGTGATCGCGGAAGAGAACATGACGGGGCAGTACCGGAGCGTCCTCCGCTCCCTGTTCCCGCAGACGGAGGTCGTCGGCGTGAACACCGTCGGCACGATGATCACCCCGAACGATATCCTGAACGCTTTAGTATAGAAGAAGGGCGCGCGAACCGAACATGGAAGCGACACTGCCACGGACAACATTCACCAAGGAGAACGCGGCCTTCCCGTTCTGCAAAGGGTGCGGACACCATCACTATGTGAAACATCTGGACGAGGCGTTCGTCTCGCTGCAGCTCGACCCGAAACAGGTCTGCATCGTGAGCGACATCGGCTGCATCGGCATCCTCGATTCACTCTTCGCCGAACCGCATACGTTCCATACCACGCACGGTCGTTCCACCGCGTTCGCCACCGGCATCGCGCTGGCGGACGGCATCCTGCATGACGCGAAACTGAAGACGGTCGTCGTGATCGGCGACGGCGGCGCCACGATCGGTCTGCTCCATCTGGTGAACGCGGCGCTGATGAACATCGATGTCACCGTGGTGCTGGCGAACAACTTCCTCTACGGCATGACCGGCGGTCAGCATTCGCAGTTCTCGCCATTGGAGTTCGTCACCCCCACCACACCGGCCGGCAACATCGTGCCGCCGATGGACATCTGCTCCATCATGAAGAGCTGCGGCGCCACGTACATCCGCCAGGCATCGGCCACGGACAAGAACCTCGGCACCATCATCGGCGAAGCGATCGCACATCCGGGATTCGCCATCGTGGAAGTGCTGGAGCTCTGCACGGAATGGGCGACACCGTTCAACAAGATCGACGGGAAGATGCTCACCGGTTCCGTGCATCACAACGATTCGGGCGGCGTGCCGGAACGGAAGGATTTCTCCTCCCTTTATAAAGAGAAGGTGCTCGGTGCTCCGAAACGTCCGTCGGACGATACCATCGTCCCGCACTACACCTCCCCGCTCCGTGGATCCCGCCGCATCGTACTGGCCGGGACCGCCGGCGAGAAGGTGCAGCTGGCATCGTTCCTCTATATGAAGTCCGCCATCGCGAGCGGTCTGCATGCCACGCAGAAGAACGACAACCCCGTCACCCAGGGATCGGGCTTCTCGCTCTCCGAGCTCTGCGTGAGCAGCGACGACATCCTCTATACCGGCATCGACCGGCCGGATGCGGTGATCATCGCATCGGCGGACGGACTGAAGGAGGTCCGCGCGAACGGTACGCTGGCCCGCTGCACACCGGATTCGATCGTGGTGGCAGAACAGACCCTGCCGGAGTTCGAGTGCGCCGGAAAGGTCTCACGGCTCCCCCTGCGGGCGGTCTGCACCGGCAGCCGCGCCGCCCTGAGCGCTCTGGCCGCATTGAACGTGGCGAAAGGCTGGGTATCGCAGGATGCCCTGTGGGAGATGATCGACGGGAAATTCAAGGAAAAGAGCGCTGCGTTCCACCGCGATATCGAAGCACTGATGCCATTCATCAAGATCTAACACCGATCAACCGAGGTCCCTATGAACACTATCGAAGAATTCTCCTCCGTCACCACCGCACTGGAACAGTTCATTGCACGCGAGAACGAGACCATCGCCCTCTATGAGCGGTCGCTGCATGCGCTGGGAGACACCATCGTCACCCCGGTGCTGCACCAGCTGATCGACGAGAAGCGGCAGCAGCGCCGGACGCTGGAAGCGGCACTGGAGGAAGTGAACGAACAGTTCGTTCTGGACGAAGCGATCATCTAACCGAACGCCGGAGTACGCCGGCGCACTCACACACAACGGAGCACGTATGACCACCAAACAACAAGAGATCGTCCGCACCACGTTCGACATGCTGGCTGAGCACGAGGACCGGGTCGCCGACCTGCTGTACCAGGAGTTGTTCCGCCTGGAACCGAGGTCGCGGGAACTGTTCCGCGGCAACCTGCCGGAACAGCAGAAGAAACTGATGCGGATGCTCCGCATCGCCGTGGAGAATGTCGGCGATCCGACACAGCTGCAGCCGATGCTCTATAATCTGGGGATGATCCACCAGTCCTACGGCATCGAACCGCACCATTTCATCTCGTTCGGGAGTGCGCTGCTGCATGCCCTGCGTGTGGTGCTCAAGGAGAAGTTCACCAAAGAGGTGGAAGAGGCCTGGCATACCGCCTACCACTACTTCATCCTGACCATGAGCAATTTCCCGCATTCGGACGATCCGGTGCAGCTTCCGCACAACTGACCGTGCGGCCGGCGGGAACGTACGTTCCTGCCGGCAGTGTTCCGTATATATGACCATCAGGGGCCGGGAGACCGGCCCGACCGACCGTTACGAATGAACAAACTGCTCATCATACCGCTGCTGCTCGTCTATCTGACCATGTCGGTCGGTGTGACCATCATGCTGCATACCTGCGGCGGCGAGACCGAAGCGATGGTCGCCACGACGAGCACGGAGGACCCCTGCGGCTGCGGCGAGATGATGCCGGAGGAGCGCTGCTGCACCACCGAGCTCTCCATCGTGAAGATCAGCGATGAGCAGATCGGCGTCCCGGCCCAGACCGGTCCGTTCTGGATGCTGATGACAACGCTGGCCGAGGACCTGTCGGTCCCGATGCCGGATGTCGCCCGTTCATTCCCCCTTGTCTTTACACCCGATCCCGCTCCCCCTCCGGATGATCTTTGCGTCGTCCATTCCGTGTTCCGTATCTGAGACCCGGCCGTTCTCCCATTCATCCGGCAACGACCGGCATGCCGTGCTGTACCGGCATGTCCATCACTCCAACTCAGACACAGAAGGAACATATCATGAAAACGACATTCTTCGCCACGCTCGCCCTCTCCATCCTCCTCACTGTTTCCCTCATCGCCGGCGAGACCGTCAAAGAGACCACGTTCAAGGTCTCCGGCAACTGCGGCATGTGCAAGACGCGCATCGAAAAAGCGATGAAGATCCCCGAAGTGAAGTTCGCCAAGTGGGACAAGAAATCGAAGATGCTGAAGGTCGCCTATTTGGCGGATGCCGTCACGGTCGATTCCCTGCAGAAGCGGATCTCCTCGGTCGGACATGACACCGAGAAGTTCACGGCGGAAACCTCCGTCTACGAGAACCTCCCCGGCTGCTGCCTGTACCGCGACGGCGTCAGCGACCACTAAGACGAACGAAGACCGATGGACCGTACCGCCCGTCATGCTGACGGGACGGAGGGTCCATTCCATCCCATCGAGGAACTTATGAGAACGATCATGACCATCCTCCTTACGGCGCTCTCCCTGCTGCAGGCGCAGCAGCTGACCGGCGTCGTGCTGGAGAAGAGCGAGGACGGGAACTTCCACCCGGTGATCGGTGCGAACGTGTACTGGCTCAACACCGCCAGCGGCACCACCACCGATACGAGCGGCGTGTTCCGTCTTCCGCTGAACACCGAAAGCAACCGGCTGGTAGTGAGCTTCATCGGATACACCACGGACACGGTGACGATCACCAACCAGTTCAAAGTGAACATCATCCTGAAAGCGGCGGCGAACAGCGTGGCCGAAGTGGAGGTGGTGGGCGAACGGCAGAGCACGTTCGTGAACTACCTGTCGCCGCAGAAGACCCTCGTGATGACGGAGAAGGAGCTGTTCAAAGCGGCCTGCTGCAACCTGTCCGAGAGTTTCGAGACCAATCCGAGCATCGATGTCTCGTTCACCGATGCGGTGACCGGCACGAAACAGATCGAGATGCTCGGTCTCTCCGGCATCTATTCCCAGATCACGCTGGAGAACCTCCCGGCGGTGCGCGGACTCACCTCCACCGTCGGTCTGACATACATCCCCGGCACCTGGATCGAGAACATCCAGGTCTCGAAAGGGGTCGGCTCCGTCGCGAACGGATATGAATCGATCACCGGACAGATCAACGTGGAACTGCGGAAACCGCAGAACCTGGAGGAACGGCAGTTCTTCCTGAACCTGTACGGCAATCAAGACCAGCGGATGGAGGCGAACCTGAACCTCCGCACGCCGGTCACCGACGAGCTCTCCTCCATGACGCTGCTGCATGCCAGCACGCAGCGGGCGAAACTGGACGGCAACAACGACCGCTTCCTGGACATGCCGCTCTACAGCACGATGAATGTCATCCAGCGGTTCCACTACTCGAACCATGTGGGATGGGAAGGACAGCTGGGTGTGCAGTATGTGGACGACCGGAAACAGGGCGGCACCATCGGCGGGTACGACCTGGACAAGACGGCGCTGACCGCCCGTCCTTGGGAGTACGCGTTCCGCATGGGCGGCGACCAGCTGCGGCTGTGGGGAAAGACCGGGTACGTCTTCCCGCAGAAGCAGTACCAGAGTCTTGGCATGCAGTGGTCCTTCACGCGGAACCGGCAGAACTCTTTCTTCAGTTCGCACGACTATAATGCGTATGAACAGTCCGGCTATGCGAACCTGATCTACCAGTCCATCATCGACAACACGATGCACAAGTTCCGCACCGGCGTCAGTTTCCTGTATGACCGGTACGATGAGACGTTCCAGCATGTGCGGTACGAGCGGACGGAGCGGGTGCCGGGCGCATTCTTCGAGTACACCTACAATCCCGGCGATGAGTTCAGCCTGATCGCCGGTATACGGGCGGACCATCACAATCTCTTCGGCACGTTCGCCACGCCGCGTATCCACGTGCGGTACACGCCGCAGGAGGACTGGGTCTTCCGTGCAGTAGCGGGACAAGGACAGCGGACGGCGAACATCTTCGCGGAGAACATGGCCTATTTCGCCAGTGCACGGCATGTGAAGATCCTGCCGTCCAACACCAATGCGCTGTACGGTCTGGAGCCGGAGAGGGCGATGAACCTGGGGTTCAATGTGACGCATTACTTCCTGTGGGACTACCGGGAAGCGACGATCGCGGTGGACCTGTACCGGACCGATTTCCGGGACCAGGTGGTGGCGGATCTGGACACCGATGCGCAGCAGGTGCACTTCTACAATCTGAACGGCGAGTCCTATTCGAACAGCATCCAGGTGGAACTCAACATCCAGCCGGTGGAACTGCTCGACACGCGGGTGGCGTACCGGTTCTACGATGTGAAGCAGACCGTGAACGGAACACTGCGTGAGCGTCCGTTCGTGGCGCAGCACCGTGCGTTCATCAATTTCGGGTATGCGGAGCAGCGTGAAGAGAATGAGGAAGCCGTGATGTCGTACGATCTGACCGTGCAGTGGTTCGGCACCAAGCGGCTGCCGGACACGCAGGGCAATCCGGCGGGGCTCCGCGCGCGCGCCGCCTCACCGAGTTTCGTCCTGGCGAACACGCAGATCACCCGTTCCTTCTTCGCCGGACTGGACCTCTATCTGGGCATCGAGAACATCACCGGGTTCCGGCAGGATGATCCGATCCTGGATGCGGCGAATCCCAACGGCGGTTTCTTCGACAGTGCGCTGGTATGGGGACCGCTCAACGGGCGGACCGCATATCTGGGACTGCGCTGGAGAATGTGATCCTTCTTCCGGGAGGGAGCGGACCGCTCCTTCCCGGATGTTTTATCCTTTCTCTTCCTTTCAATTCCCCGCACAGTACGGCAGTACGATCGGACAATGCACAGTGTCCGGAATGAATGCCACATACTGAGCATCCTTCCATTCCTTACCGTCCTGCTCTTCTTCCGCGCGTGCGAGACAGAACCGAGCGCTCCGGTCAAGGAAGCCCGGTATCGTCTGGGTGAAGCAGTGAGGAACAGGTAACGGTGAGGGTGATCGATCGGTCAGAGAGAACGGTACAAAAAAAAACGGCATTCCCTGTCCTGCAGAGAATGCCGTTCCAGTTTCACGGACGTCCGCGATCATGCGGACGTCAGGAACAATACGGGGAACATCGAATCCGGACCATACGGACAGGAATCGCAGACCATCGGAGTCCGAGAGGATCAGTGGCGTGAATGATGCGGTATCGTCCGCAGATGTTCCAGGACATGGTTGGCGGTAAAGGCAGCTTTGGACGGAAGCTCGGTCACCTTCAGTGCATCAAGGACCTTCTCCTCTTCCGGATAGAGCAGGTGCTGTTCCCGGAGTCCGACCAGTACATGATGGGCCGCAGCGCGGAGCGGGGCTTCGTCGAAATGTTCCTCGATCTGTTCCAGCACGGGTGCGACCGCCTCATGTTCCAGTTCAATGAGTGCATCGGCTGCGACCCAGCGGACATCCATATCCTCATCGGTCAGCAGCGCGGCCAGAGCGTGTGCGGCGCGCGGATCGCGGATCCGTCCCAGTGCCATACAACCCTCCCACCGCACCTGATGGTTCGGGTGCTGCAGCAACGGCAGCAGGAACGGTACGGCAGCGGTGCCGATGCGGACCAATGCGGTCCGTGCATGCAGTCTCGTCGCTCCTTCGGAGGAACAGAGCTGCGTAATGAGCCGTTCCACACAGAATGGTTCTGTGTGATCGTGCGGCGGGAGGATGGTACCGAGCGTTGACATGTCGATCGATGTCCGATGCGAAGCAACGTCACAAAGTGCGGTGGCGGGGACGCGGTGTCCTTAGCGCAAAGGTATCCCATTTCCGTCATGTTGTCAAGGGAGCGGTTTGTCCTGTTTCGCCGATAATCGGAGTGTTCACTCCGCTCTCCCCATCAGCGCAGCATGGTCATCTTAACGGTGCGTACAGCAGTTCCGTATCGTATCCGCGCCAGATACGTCCCGGTGCTGAGCTGAGCGGCAGAGAACGGCAGCCGGTACTCACCCGGCTGTGCTGACGGTTCATCCATCAGCACGGCAACTTCCTGGCCGAGCATGGAATAGACCCGCACGGAAAGCCGCTCGTGCGACGGTGATGACGGTACGGCGAACGCGATGGTGGTGGAAGGATTGAACGGATTCGGATAGTTCTGCTGCACCGTGAAGCTGTTCGGCACTGTACCAGTCGGCACGATACCGGTCGGGAGCGCAGCGGGAGCAAAGGTAACGGCAAAGATACCGTCCGTACCGGCCGGTAACGTCAATTGAAGCGAAACGGAATCGTACTGCGTGTACGGGAGTCCGTTCCGTTTCACGCCGGCGATCCTCAGAGAACCATGAGGCAGACCGACCGGACGGAGTGTGAGCGAACGCTGATGCGGAACGGCGGAGAACCGGTAGTGGAGCGTGGCCGGTTCCTTCTTCACCAGCAGCGAACCGTAGAGATACGTATAGTATCCCGTTTCGATGGAATGGTACGCTGCTTTGCCGCTGCCTCCTTTGGTGGTGCCCCACTGCGTGATGAATCCGCCGTACTTGTTCGCATTCTCGAACACATCGCCGTAGACATGGTCCACGAAGTACTTCATGAAGAAGTCGAGCGACATATCGGCCATGGTAAGGTACTTCTCCTTGCCGGTGAGCTGATAGAGCATCAGTCCCGCTGTGACCGCCTGTTCCATCTGCCACCACGCCTTGGCCGTATCGGTGATACCCCACATCAGCATCTGTCCGGTCACACGGTTATAATCCTTGTACGGTCCGCCGTTCTGATGGTCGTACCCTTTTGCCAGGACGTTCTCCGCGAGCATCTCGGCAGTGGAAAGATAGACAGGATTGGGATCGAGCTGGTAGATGCGTCCCAGGCACCAGGCGGTCTTGAGTACGTGGCCCATGATGGTCATCGTCTCGGACGGTTTGACGGTCCACGCCGATGTGTACTTCTCCGCAAACCCGATCTGCTGCGATGCTGCGGTGGAAGCGATACGGGAGACCATATTGTCCGCCAGCTCCTGCAGCCGGAGCAGGTATTTCTGTTCGCCGGTCATTAGATAGAGATGGAGCACGTGGGTGGTCACCGCATCGACCGTGGCGTTGAAGCTCTTATCCGCCGCACCGGTGCCGTTCGCCTTCACATAATCGAAGTACCCGAAAGCAAGACCGTCCTTGTCCCAGAGTTTCGCCTCGTTGTAGTCGTATCCTTTCACCAGCCACTTCCATTCCGTGGTATCCCGCAGTGCTTCGTAGGCCGCCGCGATGCCGAGCATGGCGTAGTGCTGATAGTATGCGGTCTTGGCTGCGTTCGGGCTGACCGGTGTTCCCGTGCTGTCGAGATCATTGATCCATCCGCCGTACGTTCCGTCCCACGAATGCCGGTATATGAAATCGAGTGCGTACCGGGCGTAGCGGAGGTAGACGGTATCGCCGGTCATCTGGAAGGCGCGGATGAAACCGTAAGCATCCCGCGACTGGTTCAGGGTATTCTTCAATGATGTACCGAACGGATTTCCCTGACGGTTGATGTTCACGAAGAAGCCGCCGTTCACCGGATCGTACGCCTTCATCCAGAATCTCGCGCAGCTGTCCACATACCCGAACGTCATGGAGGTGTTCTGCAGATATTGCGACCGGAACGTGGTCTGCGCGGCGGCAGTGTGAAGAAGGAAGAGAAGGACCAGGAGCTGTTTCATGGATTGATCCGGCAGAATGATTGCTATTGGGGGAATGTTTGATGAAATTTACGAAAAGAATGAGGAAGAAATGATGAAAAAAGTGCAGGTCCTGGCGGTCATGACCGGTGTGGTCACCTCCATCACGGTATTGGTGATGCTCACCACGACCTTCCATCTCTTCAAGGAGAAGTACTTCCCCTCCTTCATGCTGGCGCAGAAGTATGCACTGCCGCTGGTGGTGGCAGCGATGGCGCAGGTGTTCCTGGCGTTCTTCGAACCGGAGCGTCTCGTGCAGCGCAGCACCATCACCGTGATGCGGTTCGGGATGCTGATAGTGCTCGGGATCTTCTCCTATTATCTTGCCACGCTGAATGCGATCGATGAATCGCTTGCCACGCTCATCATCTACGCCGTACAGTGGCTCGTGCTGCTGTATGGGATGATCGTGTTCTTTACGGCGAACGCAGTGACGGACAGCGGAGTGACGAAGCAATGAGCACACCACAGCCCTAAACGGAATATGGGGTCGTGGACGGTTGTAAACAACGAACGCCGGCTTCCGCCGGCGTTCGTCGTTACTATACCTGAAGTACTGTTACTTCAACAGCAGCATCTTCCTCGTCTCCACGAACGCGCCGGACCGTAACCGGTAGAAATAGACACCGCTCGGCAGCTGTGCGCCGTTGAACGGCACGGAGTAGGTTCCGGCATCCAACTGTTCGTTCACCGGTACAAATAATTCCTTACCCAGCATATCATAGACCGTCAGCGTCGTTAACCCGGCCGACGGAATGGAGAACCGGATGGTGGTGGCAGGATTGAACGGATTGGGATAGTTCTGCGCAAGGACGTATTGTTCCGCGATGACCGGTTCTTTGCGGACGGAGAACGGGAACGA
>JABWAK010000268.1 GCA_013361065.1 Bacteroidota bacterium | reverse complement strand
GTGACATTCCCCGCCGGCACCATCATGGTCCCGACGAACCAGCGGACCAAGCGAGTGCTGGTAAACCTGCTCGAACCGGAGGCGCCGGATTCCTTCGTCAGCTGGGGATTCTTCAATGCCTATTTCGAGCGGAAGGAATACGCGGAACCGTACATCATGGAACCGATCGCTCAACGGATGCTGCAGAAGGATGCGGCACTGAAGGCAGAGTTCGAGGAGCGGCTGAAGGACGAACAGTTCAGGAACGATCCCGCCGCCAGGCTGGATTTCTTCTACACCCGGTCACCATACTTCGACAGCGGTGAACGGAGATACCCCATCTATCGCGCAGATTGAACGGAAGGAACAACGATGCCCAAGACCATTCTCTGTATCTCGAGTTACGAAAAAGGACAGGAATTCCTCCGCCAGGCGAAACGGGAAGGATGGAAGGTACTGCTGCTGACCTCCAAGAGTCTCGAGTATGCCGATTGGCCGAAAGAATCGATCGATGCTATTTATTACATCCCGGACCGGAATAAGGAATGGCACATGCCGGACGTGATCAGCGGTGTCAGCTTCCTTGCCAGGACGGAACAGATCGACCGGATCGTAGCGCTGGATGACTTCGATGTGGAGAAAGCGGCGACACTCCGTGAGCATCTCCGTATCGGCGGGATGGGGGAGACCACGGCGCGGTACTTCCGGGACAAACTCGCCATGCGGATGAAAGCGCGTGAGGAGGGCATCACTGTCCCGGATTTCATCGGCATCATCAATTATGACAGGATCAGGGAATTCCTGGCAACAGTCCCTCCGCCGTACGTTCTGAAACCCCGGCTCTCCGCTGGTGCGATCGGGATCAAGAAGATCCATTCTGCCGAAGAACTCTGGCGGAAGCTGGACGAACTGGGGGACCAGCAGTCGTTCTACCTCCTCGAGAAGTTCATCCCCGGCGAGATCTTCCATGTGGACAGCATCCTCGTCAACCGGACCGTGCTCTTCTCCATCGTCAGCAAGTACGGTCTGCCGCCGATGGAAGTCTCCCATGAAGGACGCGTCTTCATGACGCGCACTGTGAAGCGGGGGAGCAGCGATGAAACAGCATTACGGACTCTCAACACGTCTGTACTTCCCTCACTCGGTCTCCGGCAGGGTGTCTCGCATACCGAGTACATCAAAGCGGCAGCGGACGGCCGGTTCTATTTCCTGGAGACATCCGCGCGAGTCGGCGGCGCGCATATCGTTGAACTGATCGAAGCAGCCAGTGGAATGAACTTCTGGGCGGAATGGGCGAAGCTCGAAACGGCGGACGATGTCTCCGCCTATCGTCCTGCAGAACTCCGTCAGGATTATGCAGGACTGATGGTCTCGCTCGCAAAACAACAATGGCCGGACATGTCCTCCTACAACGATCCGGAGGTCGTGTGGAAGATCAACAAGGAGTTCCATGCTGGACTCGTGGTCCGTTCCGCGGATTGTGACCGCGTTGAATCCTTGCTGCAGAATTACACCGACCGGTTCTATCATGATTTCTTCACATCAGCACCGCCGAAGGAGAAACCGACACATTGATGCCGCGTCGGTCGTGCGCACCTCTTTTTGCAAATACCGCTTCATTCCCAAAAGGACTTTTCGTATTTTTCTGATATGAAAGTCACGAATTGGGGGAATTATCCCGTCATTGATGCATCGGTCCACACGCCTTCCTCGCTTGAGGAACTGCGCGGTATCGTCTCCTCGTCTCCGGAGGTCATCGCCCGCGGTATGGGGCGGTGCTACGGCGATTCAGCCCTGAACAGTACCATCATCTCCACACTCCGGCTGGACCATGTCCTGGCGTTCGATGAACAGTCCGGCACCATCACGTGCGAGGCCGGTGTCCGCTTCTCGGATCTTCTGGAAGCATTCGTCCCGCGCGGCTGGTTCCTACCGGTCACACCCGGCACCAAGTTCATCACCGTCGGCGGCGCTATCGCGTCCGACGTCCACGGAAAGAACCATCATGTTGCCGGTTCCTTCTCCCGTCATCTCCTCTCCGTTACGTTGCTCACCGGGGACGGCTCGGTAGTGCGCTGTACACCGGATGAACAGTCGGATCTGTTCTGGGCCACCTGCGGCGGGATGGGACTGACCGGGATCATCATCGAAGCGACATTCCGCCTTATCCGGATCGAGACAGCGTACATCCGTCAGCGTGTGATCAAGATGCGGAACATCGACGAAGCGTTCGATGCATTCGAAGCGAACCAGCATTGGACCTATTCCGTTGCATGGATCGACTGTCTCTCCAAAGGTGCGTCGCTGGGCCGTT
>JABWAK010000267.1 GCA_013361065.1 Bacteroidota bacterium | reverse complement strand
CTGTCCGGGACGATGATATCTGTCGCCTGCTCCGACACACTGTTCCACTGCAGCCGCACCGCGTTGTTGAGTCCTTTGCCGGTGAGTGTGGCCGTAGGCGGAGGGCTCGGTCGCTGGTAGTTGTTCAAGTGCATTGCGGCTATAGCCTCATTCATCAGAACAAGTTTTTTTAAATCATCAGAAAACGAAATGGCGTATGATGATCTTGCCGTATCCAACGGCCGCAAATTAAATGGTCCTGCGATGAATGCCCCAAAAGTGCCGGCAGAATCAGGAGCATTGGGGAAATATGTCGTTACGCTATCATACAGTAGAGAATCTGGCAGATAATAATTTCCAGTTGAGTCGTGTAGTGATGAACTCGATGGACGTCTCCAAAAATATGGAACGTGAGATGAAAGTGTAGAACTAGATGATATGTGTTTGTATGATATAATCGAAAAAGGACTCTCCTTATAGAATCCACGCCAGTTATGAGGAGTGGTAAGTTCTGTATGGATAAATGAAGTCATTCCATTTTTTACATATGGAAGATTAATCATTTTTATCAATTGGTCTTGTGGAAAACCAGCAAAGATTCTATTCCAGGGGTTATAGTCCAAATTGGGTGAAAAAATAAAATAGACACTATCCAGTGATACTCCACTTTTATTGATGATCTCATACCTGTAGATCATAATATTATTGAATACACCTAGGTCCCAAAAGTGCATATAATGATGTACTTCAACACAGATCGGTTCACTCTTACCACCAACACCAGTGTATCGTTCGTCCGCACGTATATCAGTGTCCTTAAACACTGCAAACATATCTTCATCCGAAACATACTTCGGTGGATATTCTCTTCTTTCTAAAGGTGAGGCAACATACTTTCCAGTATTATGTATGTTTCGAATCGGCCAATCATTATAATTCGCTCCGCTGATATCAACTCCCTTCTCATTGTAGTCCAAACTTGAATACACGATAAAATCCGGGTCATCGTTATATCTCCATCCATATCCCTTATAGACCGGATCGTATCCAGCTTTGGGATCGCCAATATATCCGGGGACCATTTGGCTGAAAGGTCCATGAGCGATTTCATGTGGTTCAAGGAAAGTCGTGCGCAAATATCCAGCATCAGAGAATAACTTTTTTTTATCTTTCCTGGCAAATATGCCAATTCCATGGTAAAAACCGTGAACGCTTATTTGTGTGTTACTTTTGGGATAATTCAACAAATATGGAGCAAATCCATATTGAAATGGAGCACTGGTTATCATTTGTCGATGATCACCAAATAGAATGCCATTGTTAAACACGGCAACTTCAATATTCCCTTTCCGGGACTGGCGGGAATGCAATTCACCCTGTAGTTGAGCGTGCATGAATGAACTGCATAGAACCATCACTATGAATTGCGACCGGATCATTTCCCCACTACCACCGCGAACTTCTTAATAGTCTTCATTCCATTCGGCGCCTCGATGTACGCATAGAGCATCTGACTTGCCACGGACTGCCCGCCCTCCGTGAGCAAGTCCCACTCCTCCCTTGAACCGCTGCTGTGTTCGATGGTCTTCACCAGATCAAGCGCGATGGTATAGATGCGGATCGTGCAGCGGTCCGGCAGGTAGTTGAAGTAGATCCTCGGCGCGCCGCTCTGCGCGGCGTGGCGGACGATGTACGGGTTCGGGACGATCCGGATGCCGTCCATGAGCTGCTGCGAGACCTCGCTGGAGCTCGTCCCGCCGCCGGTGAGCGTGATCTTGGCAGCATTCGGGAACTCGCCTCTCACACCGCCGTGCCACTCTAGTATGACACTGTCTCCTACCTGGAAGTCAACCGTCCCTTTTCTGTGACCGCTTCCCCACAGGAAAGACGGCGAAGGACGCCCGTTCCCTACACCTCTGTCCCCGAAGTCAAAGGCGATAGAACTGTTATAGTAGGTCATCTGCAGACTGAAGTCCCACTTCTCGCCGTTGCTCAATGTCCCGCTCAGGTAATACCTCGGCAAAGCGCGGTTGAAGACGTTCCCCGTGCCGGTCCCTTCGCGGATACCGGCAGCCCGCCAGATGACCGTATCGCTCACCGGGAGGCCGTTCTCCCTTACCTCAACGGTCAGATACGGAATGTAGCGCTTGAGTAAGACCGACTGCGAATCGACCCGCAGTGAGGTGAAGTGCAGCACGAGCCTGCGCGGCAGGGTCTTGAACGGATCGATCACCAGGACGCCGGTCTGCTTCATGGAGTCATTCAGGATCACCGGCACATCGCCACGGCTCAGTGTGGGGGTAATGCGGAAGGAGTCCGCCAGCTGCTCATACCGGTATTGGAACTCCACATCGGCTCCCC
>JABWAK010000097.1 GCA_013361065.1 Bacteroidota bacterium | reverse complement strand
CGAGCACGCCATTCGCCGGTGCACCGTTCGGCCGGGCCGACGCACTGTCGAACCGGATGACCCGGTTGTTGTCATCCTCCGTCACCCAGAGATGGTCCTCCGCATCGGCGTAGAGTCCCATCGGACGGTTCATCTTCACCGCTGAGACTCCGGACGTTCCGGTCGTGAAGTCCGGCTGACCGAGCACACCATCGGCGGCAGCACCGTTCGCTTTCCCGTTCACGGTATTGTACCGGAGCACACGATGATTCAGGCGGTCAGCGACCCAGAGCGTTCCCTTTGCATCAACGAACACTCCGACCGGTCCCCGCATCTTCGATGCGGTGGTGGCTGCGCTGGTGGTCGTAAAGTCGGGCTGTCCAAGCACACCATCCGCCGCAGCACCCGATGGTTTCATGGAAGCATTGTTGAATCGCAGCACTCTGTTGTTCAGATAGTCGCTCACCCAGAGTGTCCCGACAGCATCCACATGCACCCGCAGCGGATCGTTGAACCTGGATGCCGATGCACCGGATGAACCGGTGACAAAGTCGGTCTGGCCGAACACCGCCTCTGCAGGTGAACCGTTGGTCAATTTTGCCGAAGAGCTCCAGCGGAGCACACGATTATTGTACCGGTCCGCAATGAACAATTTCCCGGTGGTCGGATCGACCGCGACGCCGGAGGGAGCGTTCAAACCGGATGCTGATAATCCTGAGGAGCCGGCAGTGAAGGATGATTGTCCCAGCACACCGCTGGCCGGCATGTTATTGACCAGCGGCGATTGTGCCTGCAGAGAGATGACAAGTACGACGGCCAAACATAACGGTACGGTAATACGTTTCACGAAGCGTTTTCCCTCAACAGCTGATGAGAACCTTGGTCACTTAATCAGACTCATGCGCCGGACGATGGTCCCGGCATCGGAGCGAAGAGCGTAGAGATAGATACCGCTGGACAGATGACCAGCATTGAATGCAAGAGAATAGACCGTCCGTGCGGATGCTTCCCCGGCGAACAGAACGGCGACCTGTTGTCCCAGCACTGTATGAACACTGAGTTCCGCTCTGCCGGTATGCGGGACCGAAAATGCGATCCGTGTGGAGGGATTGAACGGATTCGGGAAGTTCTGTGCGAGCATCATGGAACCGGGAACGGCCGTTTCCCTCCACCGTTCGATAGCTGTCAGGGATGATACATCGAATCGCAGTACACGGTGATGATCGAAGTCGGTGACCCAGAGATGACCGTGCTGTGAATCGACGAAGATCGACTGAGGATAGGCAAAATTACTGGCATTCGGAGCAGCGGAGGCCAAAGCGGGATCGCGGACCTCCTGCTGCGCCGACAGGTCCGGCATCACAACAACGACAAGCACGATGATGAACAGCATCCGGGAACGATCCATATATAGCTGATAACTGGCGGTGGTAAAATAGCGGCGGTACAGTGTAGTACACACCATGCCGCCGGGAAGTTCATCAGGACGACGCTGCAGCCGGCGGACCGGCTGCAGCGATGGTCCTGCAGGTTTGTTACTTTTGGAGCATCAGTTTCCGGACCTGAACGAAGTTCTGGCGTTCAGTCCCGTTGGACGTTGCCGTGATGCGGTAGATGTAAACACCGCTGGAGAGGCCGGAGGCATTCCAGTCATAGGAATAGTATCCGGCATTCAGATCACCGCCGACCAGCGTTGCAACCTCCCTGCCGAGCATGTCCAACACCTTCAGCGAGACGCTGCTCGCTTCCGGCAATGCGAAGGCGATGGTGGTGGAAGGGTTGAACGGATTCGGATAGTTCTGCGACAATGCATAGACCGTCGGGAGCGATCCATTCTCCGGTGCCAGGCCGTTCGGCGACGGGGTCGCATTCACTTCGTTGCTGTATCCGCTCTCCATCCCATAGGCATTCACGGCAGTCACGCGGAAGTAGTATTTCGTTCCGTTGGTCAGGCCGGCAAGCACTTTCGTTGTATCGGCAGCGCCGGAGGTGGAATCGACCTTCGTCGTCAGATTGGCGGAAGTTCCGCGGTAGATGCGGTAGCGGAGAACATCGTTCCCGGCATTCTTCCCCCACTTCAGGGTCACCTGTGTGTTGCCGTTCAGGACCGTCAGGTTCTGCGGTGCTGTCGGCGCCACGATGGAGATGGCGGGACCGTTGAAGCGCAGCACGCGATGATTGTAGATATCCGGGATCCAGACATGACCGGTCGTGTTCTCGACGAATACCGAGAGCGGATAGGCCAGACTGGCTGCCGTCGGCGGATTCGGCGAAGCATCGGAGGTGAAGTCGAATTGACCGTACACCTGGTCCGCATTGCCGCCGTTCGTTTTCGCAGCGGCATTATCGTAGACCATTACACGGGTGTTCCCTTCATCCGCCACATACAAACGGCCTGCAGCGTCCACCGTGACACCGCGCGGTTCGCCGAGACCGGACTGCGTCTTGGCATACGTCGAGCTGGTGAAGGTGGTCTGTCCGAGCACACCGTTGGCATCGGCGCCGTTCGATTTCGTTGCGGCATTGTCGAAGCGAAGCACGCGGCTGTTGGACCGATCGGCGACCCAGAGGCGGCCGTTCGCATCCATGAAGACACCCCACGGTCCGTTCATCGTTGCAGCGGTCGTGCCGCTTGTCGTGCCGGAATAACTGTCCTGACCGAGCACGCCGTTCGGCGCTGCGCCGTTCTCCTTCGAGGCAGCAGCATCGTACCGCAATACGCGGTTGTTCGCACGGTCCGCAACCCAGAGACGGCCCTGCGCATCGGCATGGACACTCGCGGGAGCATTCATCTTTCCGCCGGAAGCGCCGGAGCTGTTGGTCACGAAATCGGGCTGACCGAGCACGCCGTCCGCTGCGGCGGAACTTGCCTTGGACGATGCG
The DNA here is from genome assembly GCA_013361065.1 of Bacteroidota bacterium. Taxonomy (GTDB): domain Bacteria; phylum Bacteroidota; class Ignavibacteria; order UBA10030; family UBA8401; genus UBA8401. The sequence continues at coordinate 10,093 of JABWAK010000097.1, read as the reverse complement.
TTGTCGAACCGCAGCACGCGGTGATTATCGCGGTCCGCCACCCACAACCGTCCGTCCGCATCGACCGATACACCGTTCGGATTGTTCATGGAAGACGCCGAGATGCCGCCGTTGTTGGCAACACGGGTGATGAAGCCGGGCTGTCCGAAGACCGCTTCGGCCTTAGCACCGTTGACCAGTTTTGCCGCCGCACTGAACCGCAGAACACGGCGGTTGTCACGGTCCGCCACGAAGATCTTCCCTGTGGTCGGATCGACAGCGACGCTCGCCGGTTCGGCGAAGGTCGAATCGGTCGGATTGGTCCAGTTGGTATTGGTGACGAAATTAGTCGTACCGAGGACACCGACCGCCGTACCGAAGGCACTGGGGGTCCCTGTCACTTCATTGCTGTAACCGCTCTCCAGACCGTACATGTTCACTGCTTTCACACGGACATAATAGAGCATATCGTTGGTGAGACCGGTCACCACGCGGACCGTATCGGACACTCCGCCGGTCGTCGAATCGACCTTGGTCGTGGGATTCGCCGATGTTCCGACATAGATACGGTACTTCACCACATCGCCTTCGGGACTCTTCCCCCATCTCAGCGTCAGCTGTCCGCTGCCGCGGAACGCATTCAAGACGACCGGTGCGGTCGGAGCGGTGAGCGTGATCGCGGGACCCCAGAACGAGAGAATGCGGTGATTGTAGATATCGGGGATCAGCACGATGCTGGAGGTATTGTCGATGCAGACCGACAAAGGATAGGCGAGACTGTTCGGTGCCGGCGGATTCGGCGATGTATCGGATGTATAGTTGATCTGTCCGTACACATTGTCCGCATTCGCGCCGTTCGCTTTCGCGGCGGCATTGTCGTACACCATCACGCGGGTGTTCCCTTCGTCCGCAACATACAGTCGTCCGTTGGCATCCACTGCGACACCGCGCGGTTCGCCGAGTCCTGCCTGCGATGTCGCATAGGCAGAGGTCGTGAATGTCGATTGTCCCAGAACGCCGTTGGCATCGGCGCCGTTCGATTTGGATGCAGCATTATCGAAGCGGAGCACGCGGCTGTTGGAACGGTCTGCCACCCACACACGGCCGGCAGCGTCAGCAAAGACACCCCACGGTCCGTTCATGGTCGCCGCCGTTGTTCCGGAGGTGACGGAAGAGAATCCGTCCTGGCCCAGTACACCGTTCGGTGTTCCGCCGTTCGCTTTCTCGGCTGCATTATCGTACCGCAGCACACGGTTATTGGCTCTGTCAGCGACCCAGAGACGACCGGCAGCATCCGCATGCAGTCCGGCCGGTGCGCTCATTTTCCCGCCGGTAGCGCCGGCGCTGTTGGTGACGAAATCCGGCTGACCGAGAACCCCGTCCGCAGGAGCTGAACTCGCTTTGGAGGAGGCATTATCGAACCGCAGCACACGATTATTGTCCCGGTCCGCGACCCACAAGCGGCCCTTCACATCCACCGACACGCCGTTCGGATTGTTCATGGATGCGGCAGAGATACCGCCATTGTTCGCCACTCGGGTGATGAATCCCGGCTGTCCGAAGACCGCTTCGGCTTTCGCACCATTGGCATATTTCATCGCAGATGCAAAGCGAAGCACCCGGCGGTTGTCTCTGTCCGCCACGAATATTTTCCCGGTGGTCGGATCGATGGCAACGCTGGCCGGTTCCGCGAATGTGGAATCGGTCGGATTGGTCCAGTCCGTATTGGTCGTAAGATTGTTCGTTCCCAGAACGGCGAACGCGGAAGGAGGACCGACCAAATAACGGAGGATGCGGTGATTATAGATATCCGGGACCCAGAGATAACTCGCCATCGGATCGACACACAGCGAGATGGGATAATTGAGGCTGTTCGCCGTCGGAGGATTCGCCGAGACATCGGAGACGAAATCAGCCTGACCGATCACATAGTCCGCCAACGCACCGTCCGCTTTCCCTGCGGCCGCATCATAGACCATGATGCGTGTGTTCCCTTCGTCCGCCACATAGAGACGTCCTCGAAGGTCGACCGCAACACCGCGCGGTTCACCGAGACCTCCCTGGGTCTTGGCATAGGCGGATGATGTGAAGTTCGCTTGTCCGAGCACGCCGTTGGCCGCCGCACCATTCGCACGGGTGGCTGCACTGTCGAACCGGAGCACACGGCTGTTCGAACGGTCCGCAACCCAGACCCTGCCGGATGCATCTGCCGCAACGCCCCAGGGGGCGCTCATGGTCGAGGCGGTCGTACCGGAAGTCCTCGTCACAAAATCAGGCTGGCCCAACACTCCGTTCGCCGCTGCACCATTCGCCTTTGCGGCGGCGGCATCGAAGCGCAGGATGCGGTTGTTCGCACGGTCCGCGACCCAGAGACGGCCGTTCTTATCAACGGCGAGGGATGCCGGGGCATTCAGGCTGTCCGCGGCGATACCGGCCTTGTTCGTGGTGAACGTTGCCTGTCCGAGCACACCGTCCGCCGCTGCGGAACTTGCTTTGGAGGAGGCATTGTCGAACCGCAGGATGCGGTTGTTGTCGCGGTCCGCGACCCAGAGACGACCCTGAGCATCGACGACCACGCTGTTCGGGTTGTTCATGGACGTGGCAGAGATACCGCCGGTGTTCGCCGTACGGGTGACATAATCCGGCTGACCGAATACGGCTTCGGCCGATGCTCCGTTGACCAGTTTGGCCTGTGAACCGAACCGCAGCACGCGGCGGTTGTCACGGTCCGCAACGAACAGTTTCCCGGTGGTGGGATCGATCGCCACGCTGGCCGGTTCCGCCAATGTGGAGATGGTCGGCAGCGTATAGTTCGTGTTGGTGATGAGATCGTTCGCTCCAAGCACACCGACGGCAGCAGGATTGCTGGTGAGCGGTTGCTGGGCGAACATGGATGTGCTGAAGACTGCCAGGAGTAGGAGTACTGCATGCAGTAACCTGTTCTGTAGCATATTACCTCCGTTGTTCATTGAGAGGTGTAAGAATTGTGAACTATGTTGTACATTCTTCTCCACCGTGCACGGTTCCCTCTCCGCTCACCGGCGGCGGAGCATTGCCGCCGGCGTGCGGTATGCTTACTTGACCAACATCATTTTCTTCGTGAAGGTGTTCCCGTTCACCTGCAACCGGTACAGATAGATACCGGTGGACAGCCCCTCTCCATGGAACGGAACGGTATAGGCACCTGCCGCCAATTCCCGGTTCACCAGCTGCGTCACATGTTGTCCCAACGCATTGAAGACATCCAGCGTGACCATCGCTTTCGCATTCAGATCGACACTGATGACCGTGGAAGGATTGAACGGATTCGGATAATTCTGGTGCAGCGCAACAGCGGACGGCACCATGCCGGAACGTGCACTGACGGATGTCAGCAGGTCATTGGAATAGATGGTAAGTCCATCTGTCTTCTCTGCCGCATACACGTACTTGCCGGACGCTGCAACGCCGCGCGACTGCGGAACACCGTCGAAGTACCCGTCTTCCACCGGCACGGAAGGATTGCTGATGTTGATGGCACGGATACCGGTCCCTTCGGACGCCACGTAACAGTAGTTCCCGACAACCACCGCTGTATATCCATATCCGCCTGTTCTGATCTTGGAGATCATGGCGGGAGCATTGAGGTTGTTGACATTGTAGATCTTCAGACTGTCACCGTCCGGTACGTACGCCCTCCCGTCTGCGATCGCAAATCCTTCATTCCCCACGCGGAACGACGCTGTGCTCCCCTTTTTCACCGGTGCGGCCGGATTGGTGAGGTCATAGAAGGTGATCTTCCCGTAATCGGTCAGGCCGCCGACCGTTCCGTTCACGGCGACATTCTCGCCGTAGAATGCGGCGCCGGAATATGCAACGACCGATGCCTGGGCAGGATTGGTGATATCGATGATCCCCATTCCGCTGTCCGACGCTGCCACATAGACATGGTTTCCGTTGATGGCGATACCGCGCGCACGCGGGGTTTTGATCGTTCTGATCTTCACCGGTGATGCGGGATTCGTCACATCCACCACATACACACCCGAGTCACGTGCAGCGACATACGCATAGTTGCCGCTCGCCACGACCGCGCGGGAATCACCGCCGAGGTCCGCCGTTCCGAGCAGCGATGCTCCGGACGGCGAGGAGACATCAATGATGCGGAGTCCGGCCGTACCGTACGCCACATACACTTTCCCGTTCAGATAGAACGGAGTGTAGGCAGAACCGGAAGGAGCCGGTAAAGCGGCAAGGAATGCTGACGTAGTCGGGGTTGCCGGAGCCGAGACATTGATGGCACTGACGCCCGGCGCAGGATTCCTGTTGGCAACGAAGATGTGACCGGTGGGTGTACCTCCGATGGAGATGGCTCCATAATAGAGGGATGCGGCCCGTCCGGTCGTCTTTATTTTTGTCACATAGACCGGTGATGCCGGATTGACCACATTATAGACCGCCATGCCGGAATCCCCGACCGCGACATATCCGTAATTCCCGTCGAACACGATCCGTGCCGTGCGGTATCCGGACGGAACGGCCATGACGTTCACCGGTGCGGCAGGATTCGTCACATTCACGACCGCCATCCCTTCGTCGTAGTTGCAGACGTACGCATATCCTGAGCGGACATTGATGTATTGATGGTAACCGCCGTATCCTTCGATGCGGCCCACATAGAGCGGTGCGGCAGGATTGGTGATATCCAGGATATGACTGCGCGATGCCGCTGCGATGTACGCATACTGCCCGGAGATCACCACACTCTCGCAATACTCCAGACTGTCAATGGAGATCACCAGGGAGGGCGATGCCGGTGTTGCAATGTTATAGATCTTCAGCCCTGCCCCGCCGGCCGCTACATAGGCGTAGGTGCCGCTCGTTGCCACCCCTTCGCAGGTGGAACCGGATGTGACATCCACCGTCGCCACCAGAGACGGTGCGGTCGGATTCTGTACATTCGCGATCCACATCTTCCCGCCGCCGCTGGCAACGATGTATTGGGTCCCGCTGAGCGATGTGCGGACGAGGTCCTCCACGATGTCGGTGACGGTCACACTCCCCACTTTCACCGGTGATGAAGGATTCGAGAAACTCGCGATCTGGATCTTATTGCCCAAGCCATAATAGACGAGCGAGCCGGCAGCGAACACACCCTTCGATTCACCTTCACCCTTCCCGTAATTCCCCAGCAGGGACATGTTCTTGGAACTTTGCCCGAGCACCGTCTGAGCGAGCAATGTTCCCAGAACGAGTGCAGCAAACAACGGTGAATGTTTCTTCATCTGGACCTCCATTATGATGTTGATGAATGTGAATCTTACAGAGACATGACATTCGATTCCGGTACCTGCTGTTCGGCGATGAACCGTTCGATCTCGCCGAGGGTCGGTGCCGATGTTTGCGCACCCAGTTTCGTTACGGAGAGCGATGCTGCCGCGATCGCTTTCCGTGCCGCCTGAGCCACCGGCAGCCCTGCCGCAATGAATGCGGCGAGTGCGCCGCTGAAGACGTCGCCGGCTCCGGTGGAGTCCACCGTGCTGACCCTGAATGCCGGGAGGAATTCCATCCCCTCTTTCGAACCGGTGAACACCCCTTTGGACCCGAGGGTGATCAGCACATGGCGCACACCATACGAAAGCAATTTCTGTACGATCGCCCGGAGGCTCTCCTCATCGGTCACGGCGATACCGGTGATCATCTCCGCTTCCACCTTATTCGGGGTGATGATATCCACTTCCTTCAGGACACTGATATCGAGCGACATCGCCGGTGCCGGGTTCAGGATCACCATCGTTCCGGCTGCATGGGCGCGGACGATAGCGGCACGGACCGCCTCCATCGGCGATTCCAGCTGTACCAGCATCACCTGCGACGCGGAGATGACCTGCTGCGCTGCTGCAATGTCGTGGTTGCTCAGCAACGCGTTCGCACCGGATGCCACAACGATACTGTTCTCCCCCGCATCGTCCACGACGATGAACGCAACTCCGGTCGGCTGCTGCGGGTCCTGCACCACGAACCGGGTATCAATGAGTTCCTCCCGCAGCCGCTGCAGTCCCGCCTTTCCCAGCAGGTCATTACCGATCCGGGCAACGAAGCTCACATCCGCACCGGCCCGTGACGCTGCCACCGCCTGATTGGCTCCTTTGCCGCCGCCCCCTTCACTGAACTGTCCGCCAATGACCGTTTCCCCCGGTTGAGGGATCCGGCGGGATTTGATCGTCAGGTCGGTATTGTAACTTCCGATCACAACAACAGGTTTTTTCATAGGAATGACCGCTGTTTCAACGATGATGGACGATGCCGTTCTGTCCGCGGAGGAACACGCTCCGCGCCGGCAGATCCGTTACAATGAGAATCCCAGAGAGAACATATGCACCTGCGTCAGCACTCCGAAATCCACGTACGCATAATCCAAAGTGCCCCGCATCTCACCGAACGCATAATGCATGCCGGCGCCGAACGTGAACCGCTGCACATCGTAATTGAATTTGTATCCGCCCCGGAGGAAGAACATCTTCTCATAGGTATAACTGGTCCCGACATGGAACTTCTCGCGTCCGTCGTTCGGATGGTCGCCTTCCACCGTCACCGTCAGAAGATGGGGACCGCCCTCCTCTTCCAGGAAATCCATCGCGATGCCGGCACGGAAATCGAGCGGCATGCGCACATTGTCCGATTCGGACTGGAACTCCTCGCTCCACCCTCCGAACCGCGAATCCGGTCCGAAGTTGCGCGCCGTGATGGCGACACGCAGGGAGCGGTACCCGGTGTAGTACATCGTCCCGAAATCGAGTGACCAGTTCCGCATCACCAGACCGGCGATGTCCTGATGCATCCAGCGGACATTCCCGCCGACGGAGAGATTGTCGGTCACCTTGCGTGCATAGGAGATCCCGGCAGCCATATCGCCTGCCGTGAACGTGTTGCCGGTGATGAGCGGTGTCGTTCCGCTCGTACCGGCCGGAGCATTGACGGTCTCGGCAATATCGCCGTAATCGAGCACGGCAAGACTCACTCCGACTACGCCGACATCCCCCAGCGAATATGCGGCGGCAAAGGACTGATGATCGATATCCGCGACCCATTGCAGTGCATTCAGGCGGATATCCGCAGCGGTGACATCGGCCAGCGAAGCCGGATTCCCGAAGACCGACGCCGCGTTGCCCGAACCGATCGCGGTGTAGGCACCTGCCATCGCCGCCTGCCGTGCATCGCCGTTGATCTTCAGGAACTGCCAGCCGGACTGTCCCGCGCGCTCGATGTCGATCGGCGCGATGCCCGACTGCGGGAAGACGACGGCAACCGCCAGCATGACAGCAGCAGTGCAGTGTGTGATCGTTCTTTTCACATGCATGATCCAGTTCTCCCTTACTTCACAATGGCAAGTTTACCGATGAAGGATTCACCGTTCGTTTCCGGAACGAGCGATTCCACGCGATAGAGATAGACGCCGGGAGCGATACCGAGCGACCACTTGTTCAGCTGGTAATCCAGCCGCTTGATGCTTCCCCAGGCGGTGGAGCCGCTGCCGTCGTCATGCAGGATCTCCTGCACGATGTCGCCCAGCAGCGTATAGATCGTGATCCTGCATTTCGCCGGGATGCCGATGAATTCCATCCGGTACCGCTCACCGGTGCCGGTAAGGTTGCTATGCTGGCGGAACGGATTCGGCACTACATACACGTTGCGGGGGAACTCCTTATTCGGTCCGCGGAGCGGATAGACCGGGAACCGTGTGTTGTTGACCTTGCCGCTCTCGTTCCCGCCGGCATCGATGGTCGTCACACAATAATAGTTCCCCACGCCGAACGGAAGGTTCTCATCCACGAACCGGACCTTCCCGTTCACCATCACGGCCGAATCCTTATGGATCTGCGTCACCAGCGTCCACGGACCGATCGTGAAGTAGTTGGAACGGTAGACACGATAGGCGGTGAAGTCGTTCACGTTCAGGACAGGGTCCTTGTACGTGGCCGGCACTGGGTCCCATTCGATGATGATACGCCCCGGTTCCGTCCTGATCTTCAGACTGTTCTCGCCGTCCGACGGGGTCGGCGGAGGATAGACGGTCGGCATATAATTGTTCGCATGGAGTCTCCGTGCAGCACGGACATTGGCAAGCATGGAATCGCGGGATGCGGTCGCCATCAGGTCGATGTTCGCCACGCCCCCTTCCACGATCTTCGCACGGTCCATCTCTCCCATCACTTCCGCAAAGACGATCTTCACCGAACCGAACGGCGCAAGCGAGAGCGGACCGACACTTACCAGGAACTCCGGCCGCCGCTCATACTTGTTCCCCCCTTCACCGCCGCGCGCCCGGGCGGAATCCCACGACATGCGCGGCTGCTGGTGCGTCATCACTTCCTTCACTCTGGCATGGGTCGAGGAACCCTGGATGAACATCTGATCGACCGTGCTCGCTCCCTCGGTCAGTCCCTGTCCGGTATGTTCCAGGATGTTCTGATAGACGTTCCCGCCGGCGGAATCGAGGACCACCACCGTGAAATACCCGGGTGCATCGAGTTCATGTTCCCGGATCCCCTGCTGATAGATATCCCGTGCATCGCCGATATCACCGCGCAGCGGACCAACACCGAAATTATAGGTCACCGGCACCTCATCCACCGAACGGAACTGCCGGTGGTCGTAGAAATAGAAGATGTTCTCGGTACTGTTCCAGTCGTATTTCTCATCCCCGCGGCTGCCGGACCGCTGTGTCATCCGGAGGCCGTACCGCATCCCGAAGATGAGCGAATCGACCCCGGTCAGCTCGTTATTGGTGATGGTCACTTCATGGATGATGAAATCGCTCAGTCCGGGGAAACTCCAGACCATACTGCGGCGGCTCACATCCACATTCAGACCGTTCAGGTGATGTCCGCCGGTCACGACCTCTTCGCCGGCGATACCGGGATTGGCGAGGTTGTAGTTCTTGGTCATCGTGGCATCCTCGATCGGGAACATGTCCTGACCGGAAACGAAGAACCGGGAATTGATCGTATAGGAGGAGGCGACTCCGGACCGGACGCCGTAGATGGCATATCCGGCCGCTTCCGCATAATTGAGCGCATCACTGACGTTCGTCCCCTTCGAGTATCCGGGATAATCGAGGGTATGGAACCCGTTCTGCGTCTCCGTCGGGTCGCCGTACTGCAGTGTGTTCCAGACCGTCGCCCAGAGTTTCCCGCGCTTCAGTGTCTGCATCCCGAACTTCACCTGAGCTTCGGCAGTGACCGACAGGAGCAGGGAGAGTAGCACCGCCATCGTGATCGTTTTCATAGTCATCCGTTCCATCATGATCCTGAATTAGAATTTAAGCGTGACCTGGAAGTAGATACGCCGCGGCGGCACTTCGTACGAATACCATTCCCAGATGTTCGGTTCGGAGAAATCCTGTGTCTTCGGCAGCCGTTCGCTGTCCGGCAGATGCGGATTCTCCAGATAGCGGACAAGCTGTTCACCGTCCAGCAGACGGAGGAATTTCGAATCCAGCAGATTCTTCACATCCACACTGAACTCCGTGGTGAGACCCGCGAACTCGATACCTTTCGATACCTTCAGATCGATCTGATAGTAGTTGAACCAGCGCATGTTGTTCGGTTCGGTGGACTGGTCCCCGGCCGGATGGTAGGTGTACTGGTCGCCGGAACGCCACCAGAAATTGGTGTAGATGTTCAGATCGCTGAACGGACGAATGCCGGCGAACTCCGGTCCCTCTCCTTTGCCGATATAGAAATTTCCCCATCCTTTGATCCGTTGATAATCCCCCCATGCTCCGCGTTCCTGCCGGAGACCTTTGGGCACGTTGATGCTCGTCGAGCCCGGTTCGTACAGGCGGCTGTAACCGACCTGACCATCGAACGACCAGTAGATCTCGTGGCTCAGACCGAAGTTGAAATACCCGGGGAGGCGCGAATCAAGTTTGGTTTCTATTCCTCTTACATCGGAATACCCGGAGTTGCTTATCATAAGCGCTTTCGTCGCAGTGTATGTCGCGGCATAAACCCCCGTTATAACATCTGCTTCACGGGTAGCGTCTTTATAATAACCTGTAATATCAAGTTTAAATCTGTCGAGAATGTTATAATCAACACCGAGTTCATACTGTATCGTGCGCTCATATCCG
>JABWAK010000007.1 GCA_013361065.1 Bacteroidota bacterium | reverse complement strand
CCAGGGCGTGAAACTTTCTTGGACCACCGCATCCGAGCAGAACAACCTCGGCTTCGAAGTGCAGCGTTCCGTGGCCGGCGGATCGTTCAATAAGATCGCATTCGTGGACGGTCACGGTACTACCAATGCTCCCCAGTCCTACAGCTATGTCGATGCTTCCGCTGCTGCAAAAGCATCGTACCGCCTGAAACAGATCGACCGGGACGGCAAGTTCACCTACAGCCAGACCGTGGAAGTGAACGGCACCGGTGCTGCCTCGTCGTTCGGTCTGGGACAGAACTATCCGAATCCTTTCAATCCAGCAACCAGCATCCAGTATCATATTCCCGTTTCCGGATCGGTCTCGCTGAAGGTCTATGATATGCTGGGCAAAGAGGTCGCTGTGCTCGTCAACGGCGTCCGCCCGGCCGGTGAGAATACCGCTTCCTTCAACGCAGCAACGCTCCCGAGCGGAATGTACTTCTACACGCTCCGTGCAGCGAATTTCACCGCCACCAAGAAAATGATGTTGGTGAAATAAGCATCCCGTTCCTTTTGTGGCGCCTGCGCGTGAGCCGGGCGCCACAACTATATTCTAACCCAATAATCTTTGGATAATAAAGGATGTTAATATGATGATGTTGCTTCGAAATATTGTCTTGTTCCAATTATTTGGATTTATAGCGTTTGCTCAGGTCACTTTGTTATCTGAGAATGTAGGATCTCCTTCTGCTACAACTGCAGTTTCATCCTATACAGGATGGCAGAATAACGGAACTTTTACATTTTCAGGGACAGCAGATGTTCGGACGACAACAGCTTCGTCTGGATATTCGGGCTCTAGTGGAAGCGGTAATGTCTTTTTTGGAACAAGCGGTGGCAACGCAAAAGAGTTAACCATATCTGGAATTAATACATCGGCTTATAGTTCGTTAACTCTTTCTTTCGGGGTGTTAGCTACTACAGCAAATAATATGTTGACAGTAGAGTATAGTACGGATGGAACGAATTATACTGCTTTAACCGTTAATTCGACGATTTCAGCAAATACTTGGACTCTAAAGACCGCAACCGGCACTATACCGTCAACCTCAAATCTCAGATTAAAATTTAGTAAAAATTCAACAGTTTCGTATCGGGTAGATGATATTAAACTAACTGGCGTTCTCTCTTCCACTCTTACTGTTGATACAACATCCATTGCGTTTAATGGAGCGTTTGGGAGTATTGAGTCTGGAAGTCTTTCTTCAGCTCATTCGTTTACTGTTGCCGGAACTAACTTGACTTCGGACATCACAATTACGGCACCGACTGGATTTCAAGTTTCGACAAACTCGTCATCTGGCTATTCCTCCTCATTGACAGTTTCTCCCTCCAGTGGTACTGTATCTACAACGAGTATTTATGTGAAGTTCGCCCCCAATGCTGTCCAAGCATTCAGCGGGAATATTACCGTTGCTGCCACTGGTGTCACCACGTTCAATGTGGCTGTGAACGGCACCGGCACGACGCCGACCTCTCCTTCTATTGCTGTGGTCGGCTCCCTGAATTCGTTCGGCAATGTGGTCACCGGCAGTCAATCCTCCGAACAGTCCTATACGGTGAGCGGTTTGAATCTGGAGGACAATATTGTCATTACCGCACCGAGCGGTTTCTCTGTTTCGACCACGAGCGGCAGCAATTATGAGAGTTCACTCTCCCTGACCCCGACCGACGGCACGGTCTCTTCCACGACAGTGTATGTCGTCTATGCACCGCAGTCCGCGGCCGGCGCTACCGGTTCGCTGAATATCACGCATGCCAGCACGAATGCAACCACACAGAATCAGGGTGTGAGCGGAACATCCATCGCCACCGAGCCGACCACCGCCTCCACCGTCTCGTTCGGAACACTCGGCAGCACGTCGCTCGTGGTCAACTTCTCCGGCGGGAACGGCGGCAGCCGTATCGCGGTCGTCCGCTCCGGCTCCGCGGTCTCCTATACTCCGACCGATGCTGCTGCTCCATCCGGTGTTGATGCTGATTTCTCCGCAGCAACGGATCAGGGGAGCGGGAACAAGATCGTCTATAATGGCACCGGCACTTCGGTGACCGTCAGCGGTCTCTCCGCCAATACCACCTATCATGTGGCGGTGTACGAATACAATGTCGGCACCGGTTCGTCCCAGAACTATTATGCCACCGCCGGCACGAACAGTCAGCTGACGCTCCTCGGCGCTCCGACCGCCATCGCTGCCAATTCCATCATCCAGGACGGCTTCACGGTCCGCTGGAACAGCGTTTCCGGCACCACCTATTATGCGTACGATGTCGCATCCAACAGCGATTTCTCCACCATTGTCGTTACGGATTCCTCGCTCACCACGAGCGAAGCGGTGACCGGTCTCTCTGCCAACACGACCTACTACTATCGCGTCCGTGCAGTGAATGCTGTCGGCGCCAGCGCGAATTCCAACACGATCACGGCCTCGACCGCCGCATCGGAGCCGACCTCGTCCGCCTCCGGCATCCAGTTCGCTAATGTCACAAATACGCAGATGGATATCTCCTGGACGAATGGCAACGGGGCCAACCGTCTCGTCGTTCTCCGCTCCGGCGCAGCGGTGAACGGTCTTGCGCTGGACGGGAAGACCTATACGGCGAACAGCATCTTCAAATCCGGCGATACGGTCGGTGCTGTCAGCAACAAGAATTATGTGGTCTACAACGGTTCCGGTACATCCGTCACCGTGACCGGTCTTACGGCCGGCACCACGTATTATGTGACCGTCTATGAGTACAATGGCACCGGTACAGCCGAGAACTATCGGCTGACCGCACCGCCGACCGGTAACCAGAAAACGACCGGCAGTTCTGTGGCTTCGCATGTGGTGATCGCCGAGGTGTACGGCGGCGGCGGGAACAGCGGTGCACCGTATACGCATGACTATATCATCCTCTATAATCCGACCGGATCCGCGGTCAATGTGTCGACCTGGTCCGTGCAATACGCATCATCTACCGGCTCCTTCAGCGGCGTCACTCCGCTCACCGGCAGCATTGCGGCGGGGGCCTATTATGGGATCTCGCTTGCCAGCGGTGCTACCGGTTCTGCATTGCCGTTCACCCCGGTCGTGACCAATACCGGTGTGAATATGTCCGGTACGGCCGGGAAGGTCGCGCTGGTGAGTAATACAACCGCTGCCACCGGTGTTGCCGATGTCGATGTGGTCGATTTCATCGGCTATGGTACCGCGGCGAACGAACGCGAAGGGACGGCCAATGCGCCCGCACCGAGCAACACCAGCAGCGTCCGTCGAAGGAACAATGATGGCGTCTTCAATGCCGGTGTGAACGGCAGCGGATACGACACCGATGACAATGACCGTGATTTCTATGTGGAATCGAATCTTGGAACGACTCCCGCTCTTCCGGTGGAATTCACCTCCTTCACCGCAGCGGTGAAAGGGAAAGGAGTGGAACTGGCGTGGAGCACATCAACGGAGCAGGACAATCTTGGATTTGACGTGGAGCGGATGATGTCCGGCGGATGGACCAGGATCGGATTCGTGGAGGGGCATGGTACGACCAATGCTCCGCAGACCTATTCCTTCACCGATGGTTCGGCGAAGGGGAAGGTGCAGTACCGTCTGAAGCAGATCGACCGTGACGGGAAGTTCGAATACACCGGTGCCGTGGAAGCGTTCGTGGAGCATGTCATTACCTCCTACGCGCTGGGACAGAACTATCCCAATCCTTTCAATCCGGCATCCAGCATCCAGTATCAGCTTCCTGCAGCGGGAATGGTCACCCTCAAGGTCTATGACATGCTCGGCAAAGAGGTCGCCGTGCTCGTCAACGGCGTCCGTTCCGCCGGTGAACATACCGCCCGGTTCGATGCTGCGCATCTGCCGAGCGGCATCTATTTCTACACCCTCCGCACCGGCTCGTTCACCCAGACCCGCAAGATGCTCCTCATGAAATAACGCGCCTTGTCCGACATCCGATGTCTCCAACGCAATTGCACAGAGACATCGGATGTCTGCAACGCTGCGCGACTTCCCTCACATCGCAGTTCACCGCGATGACCCATCGCGGCTACTGTCTTCGTCCTGTGCTTTTCTTGACTTCAATTCTGCGCCATTCTGCATTATGAATTGCCCCTGCTTTCAATTTTCAATTGTCAATTGTTCATTGTCAATTGTTCTCTTCCGCGGCTCCATTTCTTTCCTTCATGTATGATCGCCGGCCTAAAGACCGGCGTACCATAGTCGTGATCGTCCTGATTGTCAATTGTCCATTGTCAATTGTTCTCTTCCGCGACCCCATTCCTTTCATTTATGTACGATCGCCGGCCTAAAGACCGGCCTTCCAGAGTCGTGGTCGTCCTGATTGTCAATTGTTCATTGTTTTTCTTTCTGCGATATTCTGCGTATATCTGCGCGATCTGCGGGATTGCTTTTCTCACGCATCGATGCCCTCATTTGGAATTTGTCATTTGTCATTTGATATTTGCTCTTCGTTTCCCTCTTTTATCCTACCATACTTTATTCTATCTTTCCCCCGTCAAGAATGTCACTCTAAATCATCATTCACTGAATCGTCTCCGTGGATCTGTTGTGATAGTGCTCTTCCTCGTCTTATTCACCCTTCCGTTGTCCTCCCAGGATGACCGCGGTGCCATCCCGGTAACGACCTATCCCAGTGCCGGCGGCTACCGCGCGGACAGGGATGCGTGGCAGGTGATCCGCTCCCGCAGCGGAATGGTCTACGCGGCGAATGCGGACGGTCTGCTGCAATTCAACGGGGTCACCTGGACGCTCTATCCCACCCCGAACCGTGCATCGGTGCAGTCCCTGGCGGTGGACAGGGAGGGGCGTATCTTTGCCGGAAGTGATGGTGAACTGGGATACTTTGTCGAAGGCCGCCAGACAGTGGAATACCATTCCCTGAAGGAACAGATACCGGATTCCCTCCGCAATTTCGCACAGACCTGGTGCATCGATACGCTGGACGGATTCGTCTATCTGCAGACCTCCACCGCCATGTTCATCGTGAAGGGCGATTCGGTCCGTGCCTGGCCTGCACCGAAGGAGTTCGGATTCATGGTCCGCATGGGCCGCCGTGTGCTGGTCCAGGAGCGGCAGAACGGACTGATGGAACTCACCGGCTGGCAGCTACGCCCGTTCGACCCCTCGCCGCTCTTCAGCACCGTCTCTGTTTCCGATCTGCTCCCCGCCTCACAGGGACGCTACTTCCTCTTCACGAAATACGACGGTCTCTTCTTATACGATGGAGTGCGGACCGAACAGGTCCGATCGCCGCTGAATGATATCGTCCGTCAGTTCCGTCCCTACCGCGGCGCAGTCCTCAGCACCGGCGAGAACGCCATCGGTGTGGTGGGGTACGGACTGATCATCTTCGATACGCTCGGGAACATCCGCTCGACGCTCACTAAGGAGACGGGACTCCAGAACACCACCATCATCTCCGTGAACGATGACGGATTCGGGAATGTCTGGCTGACCGGCTATCAGGGGATCTCCCGGTTCCGGTATCCTGCACCGGTCACTTTCTTTGGTGACAAACAAGGACTCACCGGCGTGACGAAGATGGCGCTGCGGTATGATGGACGGATCTATGCCGGAACAGTGGAGAACCTCTTTGTGATGGAACAGGATGCATCGGTCCGGTCGCTGACCACCGCCGGTACACGGTCCGTCTTCCGCCGCATCTCCGCCGTACGGGAGGATTGTGCCTTCATACTCCCGGTGGATGGCGATCTGCTCGCCGCCACATCGCAGGGGGTCTTCGTGGTCAACGGGACTGCCGGCCGTCTGGCGGCGAAGGGGTATGCGCTGCCGCTGGTGCGGTCCGCTGCCGATCCGCAGCGGGTCTTCTTCGGAACGTACGGGCTCAGTTCCATGGTCCGGCGGAACGGCCGGTGGGTGGATGAAGGGTTGTACGACGGGATCACAGAGGATGTGTACGAGGTGATCGAGGAACGCCCCGATGTGCTCTGGCTGCGCACGTTCAATCAGGGGATCCTTCGTGTCTACCTGGAAGGAGGGAGCTCTCGCCGCACACGGGTGGAACGCTACGGCCGGGAGCATGGACTGCCCTCGCTGACCTTCTACCCGCCGTCCATCGTCGAAGGACGGTTCTCAGTCCCGACCGAGAACGGGATCTATACCTTCTCCGAAGCGGACAAGAGGTTCGTTCCGGATACGGTCTTCACCCGTCTGTTCCCGGGAGCACCTGCCGGCATCTATGCGGTGGACCGTGCGCTGAACGGAGCATATTGGCTCTTCATTGAGGAACCGGGCGGGTACCGGCTGATGCGGTGGGAACCCCGGCCGGACGGCACCTTCTCCCCGGTCCCGCTACCGTTCGCCATCCCTCCGGCCGTCCGGGTGGAATGGGTGCACGAAGAGCAGAACGGTCTCTGTTGGATCTCCACCACGTCCGGTCTTCTCCGGTACGATCCTTCTGTCTCGCCGGCGCGTGCCGCACCGTTCCGTACCTCCATCGACCGGGTGCAGTTGCTCGGGAGCGATTCATTGGTCGCCGGCGACCGGAGCGGCGTCGTTACAGTGACGCATGACCAGAATTCGTTCCGGTTCACTGTCTCCGCCAATGCGTATGGAGATGAGGAGCGGACGAAATATCAGTACTGGATGGACGGATTCGAGCATCACTGGTCCTCCTGGACCACCGAGAACCGGAAGGAATACACGAACCTCGATCCCGGCACGTACCGCTTCCGCGTCCGTTCTCAGGATATCCTCGGCAAGGAAGGGGAGGAGGCGCTCCTCACTATCACCGTCCTGCCGCCGTGGTATGCCACGTGGTGGTTCCGCCTGGCGGCCGTGCTCTTCTTCCTGACGGTCGGACCCGTCATCTACTACCGTCGCGTTTCGGCACTGAAACGAGCCAACGCACAGCAGGAGCAATTCTCCCGGCAGCTCATCAACCGGCAGGAGACCGAACGGAAACGCATCGCGCATGAACTGCATGACAGTATCAGCCAGAGTCTGCTCTCCATCAAGAACCGCGCCGGCATGGCGGCGGAACGTCCGGCGGACCAGGCATGGATGAAGGAACAGATCGATGTCATCCTCGCTTCCTCCACCAGCGCCATCCAGGAAGTGAAACAGATCACCCATAACCTGCGGCCGTACCTGCTGGACCGCATCGGTCTCACACGGGCGCTGCAGTCGCTGCTCCGTCTCCATGCCGAGTCATCCTCCGCATCGGTCACGGGTGCCGTGGATGAGATCGACGGCCTGCTGCCGCAGGAGAACGAGATCCATCTCTACCGCATCGTCCAGGAAGCGCTGAACAATATCACCAAGCATTCGAAAGCATCCGTCGTGCAGGTGACCGTGGAACGTCACGATGCGTTCCTGCAGCTGGAGGTGCGCGATAACGGAACCGGATTCGATCCGGTGCAGCGGACGGTCCGCTCCGCCGGCAGCGGTCTCGGACTGGAAGGGATCGCGGAACGGGCGCGCATCCTCGGCGGCGACCTCCGCATCGAATCGGCACCGGGCGCGGGCACCCGGCTTCTCATCACCATTCCGGCGAAGGAACAGCATGGCTGACGCAGCAACCACTATCATCATCGCGGACGACCATCCGGTCTTCCGTGCCGGACTCGCCTCCATCATCCGCTCCACACCCGGGATGTCGCTCCTGGCGGAAGCGTCCAACGGCGAGGAGTTGCTCGCCCTCGTCGATGCGCACCGGCCCGATGTGGTGCTCACCGATATCGATATGCCGGTGATGAACGGTATCAAAGCGGCGCAGCAGCTCCGCACCCGTCCGCATCCGCCCAGGGTCCTGTTCCTGACGCTCTACACGGATGAGGAGTTCTTCAACGCCGCCCTCGATCTCGGCGTGATGGGATTCCTGCTGAAGGAGAATGCCGCAACGGACATCATCAATGCCATCCGGACGGTGGCATCCGGAAAGTACTATCTCACGCCGTCCGTCTCCGATTTCATGGTCCGCCGGAGCGAAGGTGCAAAGGCGATCGAGAAGGAATTCCCCGGTCTTCTCACCCTGACCGCTTCCGAGCGGAGGATCCTCCGCCTTGTCGCGCAGGGGAGGACCACGAAAGAGATCGCCGAAGAGCTCTTCATCAGTGTGAAGACGTGCGAGAGCCACCGGACCAACATCGCCAAGAAACTCGCCCTCACCGGCACCCATGCCCTGGTGAAATTCGCTTCCGAGCATAAGAACCGGTTATAGATTTTTTACCACGGAAAAGATCAGAAAGAAGCGGGTATCAAATCCCAAATACCAAGCACCAAAGAACAATTCCCAAGCACCAAAAACCAAGCACCAAAGATCAAATCCCAAATACCAAATCCGAAAGACCAAGCACCAAAGACTGAGGACCAGTATCCAGTATCCAGCATCCAGTATCCAGCATCCAGTATCCAGCATCCAGTATCTAGAATCCAGCCCCCAGCATCTTCCACCCATTGATGGATCCAAGTCGGAATGCCGCCATGAACATTCACACTGAAGCGGCACAGCCTCCAGCATCTTTTTCTCCCCCCAATCCCTGCCAGTCTCGCCTTTCTGTTCATTGTTAATTGTTCATTGTCCATTGTTCATTGTCCATTGTTAATTGTCCATTTCCAATAGTTTTTCCCTTACTCAGGGTATCCCGGATGCATTTCAAGGGTTTCCCCTGATGGATTCCCCCTCCCGTTCCGGTTACCTTGCTCCCACTAAACGAGGGAACAATGCTGCCGACCGCCATGATCGTGGATGATAATACCGAGATGCGAGCAACGCTGAGAAGCGTCATGCAGGACTATGCGATGATCGTCGATGAATGCACCGACGGGAGCGATGTGGTACAGCATTACCGGAACAGCCGTCCGGATATCGTGCTGATGGATATCGCGATGAAGACGGTCGACGGGATCCGCGCCACGAGGATGCTCCTGAAGGAGTATCCGGATGCCAGGGTCGTGATGGTCTCCAACTACGATGACGAGGAGATCCGGACCGAAGCGATGAGGGCAGGGAGCATCGGATACGTCCACAAGGAGTATCTCGGCGAGGTCAAACAATATTTCCGTTAGACATTCTGTTCACTATCACCAACATCAAGGAGAGCTATCCTGTGAAATCCATTGCGACAACACTCTGCTTCCTCTGGCTCATGGTCAGCGTCCCGCTCGCGGCCCAGACCGCCACGGCCCCCGCCGCCGGCAACGGCACGGTCGGGAGCCCGTACCAGATCGCCACGCTCGAGAATCTGTACTGGATCACGCAGAACAGCAGCACGTGGAACTCGTATTTCATCCAGACGGCGAACATCGATGCGTCCGCCACCAGCAGCTGGAGCGGAGGTGCAGGGATGCCGTCGATCGGAACGGGAGCATCTCCCTTCGGCGGTTCGTATGACGGTCAGGGATATCGCATCGAAGGGTTGAGGGTCAACAAGAGTTCGGACTATACCGGTTTTTTCGGGAGAAGTTGGGGTACGCTGAAGAATATTCGGTTGTTCAATGTTTCGATCACCGGAGACCGGTATGTCGGGGGGCTTGTTGGATTGAATGACGGGAACATCACCGGTTGTCTCGTGACGGGATCGGTGACCACTTCCGGAAGCAATCGTTGGATGGTGGGAGGTCTTGTCGGAGCGAATTATCAGAACATCGATTCATGCTTTTCCCTTGCGTCGGTGAGCGGCGCCTCATGGGTCGGAGGATTGGCGGGGTATTCCGTCAATTCCATCTATCGCATTGCCAATAGTTTTGCCGCAGGGTCCGTGAGCGGTACGTCAAGGGTTGGAGGACTTGTTGGCTCAGTAGAGTCCGGTAACAAACTCATCAATTGTTATGCAACAGGAGCCGTCACAGGTTCCGTCAGTGTGGGCGGTCTGGTGGGATACACCGATGGATCCGCTGTGGACTTTTCCTCCTCCTTCTGGGATACCCAGACCACCGGCCAGGCCGTCAGCACCGGCGGTGGCACCGGCAAGACCACCGCTGAAATGAAGACCAGCAGCACATTCACGGGGGCCGGATGGAACCTCACAGCGCCGTGGGGAATGAACAGTGCGGTGAACAATGGTTATCCGTATCTGCGCTCGTTGATGTCGACACCGAGCGTGAGTTCACATACGCCGTTGATGCATGCCTCGAATGTCAGCGCCTCCGCGAACATCGTTGTCGTATTCAATGAACCGATGAACGCCTCATCGCTCGCGGTCGGGACATCGATCATGCTTATCGGTTCGCTGTCGGGGAGGCACGCCGGTTCCGTTTCGTATAACTCCGGGACCTACACAGCCACCGTTGATCCGACAACGAACTTTCTGCCGGGAGAATATGTCACGGTCATCGTGACCACGTCGGCAGTGAATGCCGTCAATTACCCCCTTGGTTCTCCGGTCATGTGGCGGTTCACCGTCCAGACGACCTCTTCCGACACCCTCGGTACGCTGGTGAATGCGGCGACTGTCTCCGGGGCCATCGTTCCGGTCACAGCGGACCTGGACAATGACGGGGATGTCGATATCGCGACCGGCAATTATACCGCCAATACCGTCTCGGTCATACTGAACACCGGCAGCCGGACCTTCGGTTCACCGACCAATTATTCGCTGGCTGCCAGCATTCGTTCCATTTCGTCTGCGGACGTGGACAACGACGGGGATATGGACCTGATCGCGGCGGTGAATAATGCAACGCTTGCTATCCTGAAGAACAACGGGAATGGAACCTTCGCCGCCGCAGTGAGCTACACGGTGGGTCAAACACCGACGTTCATTGACGCTGCGGATATCGACGGTGACGGCGACCTTGATCTTGCTTCGGGCAATTTTGATGCCAACAACATATCAGTGATCACCAATAATGGTTCCGGTGTATTCAGCGCCAGCACGAATTATACCGGTCTTTCCGGTACTCACGGTGTCCAATTCTCGGATGTGGACGGCGACAAGGACATGGATCTCATCGGAGCCGGATATTACTCCAGTACAATGGGCGTGTATCTGAATAACGGCAGCGGTACGTTCGGCAGCATCACCACCTATTCCACCGGTGCGAATCCGATGCTGGCGCGTACGGCGGACCTGGACGGCGACGGGGATGAGGATATGATCACTCCGAATGCCGGGGCGAATTCCGTCTCGGTGATCATGAACAATGGTAACGGGACCTTTGCGGCGAAGACCGACTATGCCGTCGGGTTGTTGCCGTATATGGCCGTCCCGGCGGATGTGGACGGGGACGGGGATATCGATATTGCCGTTACGTGCGTCAATGGTTCGGCGCTGAATGTTCTCCGCAACAACGGTTCGGGCGTGTTCTCGGTCGTGCCGTATCCGTTGGGCTTCACCGTGGCGGGTGTTGCTGCTGCCGATATGGACGGTGACGGGAAGACAGATCTCGTGCTTTCGAGTCACACGGAAAATCTTGTGAAAGTGCTGTTCGCGGGCGCACCTGCCGGGAAAGCGCTGAGTTTCAACGGTACGGACGGGTACGGGAAAGTGGCCATTCCGACCCCGACCGCCTACACCATCGAGCTATGGGTGAAGCCGGCGGATGTCACCTCCAGGATCATCGGCTCCATCTCGGACGGTACCGGCCCGGCGACCTCATACAATACGCATCAGATCGGCATCACCAGCGACCATAAGTTCCAGCATTATCTGTTCGACGGACAATTACGGTTCATCACCGGAACCACGACGGTCGTGGCCGGACAATGGTACCATGTGGCGATCACCGCGACCAATAACGGACAGATGCGTCTCTTCGTCAATGGTGTGGAGGAGGGGACCGCCGTCACCATCGGTACGATGTTCAACAGTGTCAACACGTACTTCTTCGGCATGTCAAGCCCCCAGGGTTCGGCGTACACCGGATCGATGGACAATATCCGGATCTGGAATTATGCCCGCTCCGCATCCCAGCTCAGCGGTGCCATGTTCACGGAGATCTCCGGTGCACAGTCGGGTCTCCTGGTGAATTACCGCTGTTCGGAACCGACCGCAGCGGTCGCGTATGATTCCTCCGGCAATAACAGTACGCTCAATTTGAAGGGAAGCGGCTACAGTTGGAATGGGACCGGCTTCCCCTCAGAACCCTCCATTGTGTCGGTCTCGCCGGCAGCCAATTCCAGCGCACTTACACGGTCAGGGAATATCACGGCAACCTTCAGCATTGCCATGGATGCGGCATCGTTCATTTCCGGTTCGACGGTGAAGGCGACAGGGTCCCAGTCCGGCGTCCACAACGGCACGGTGACGCTTTCCAATGGCGGGATGACGATGACATTTGATCCGGCGACAGATTTTTCTGCAGGAGAGAAAGTCGATGTTCTGCTTACCACGGGGATTAAAAGCACAGATAATATCCCGCTTGGAGCCAAGAAATATTGGAGCTTTATCGTCCGTCCGGCAGCGGCAGATACGTTCTATCCTGCAGTATCGGTGGGAGCCACAGCGCCTGGAGCATATGCGCTTCAGACGGCGGATCTGGACGGCGACGGCGATATCGATATTGCGCTTCTTTCCACGGATGATAATACGCTTTCCATCATCAAGAATAACGGCAATGGAACATTCGCTGCGAAGGTCAGTTATGCAGCCGGAACGAATACTATTTCGGTGGCGCTGGCGGATGTGGATGGGGATGGAGACAAAGATATGCTGTTCACACGTTCATCAGGGAACGTGGTGGCTGTCATGATGAATTCCGGCGATGGAACATTTGCACCAAAGACGGAATATTCAACAGGCACATCACCGCGGAATGTTACTGCCGGGGATCTCGACAATGACGGCGATGACGATCTTGTTGTCTCGAACAATAACGGAAGCGGGTTTTCAGTTCTGAAGAACAACGGCAACGGTACATTCGCTGCAAAAACAGAATATGCCTTCGGTCCTTCGGAGAACATGGTATTGGCCGATGTCGACGGGGATCTCGATCTGGATGCGATTCTTCCTGCCAGCGGATTTGGAGTGAATGTCGCAGCGAATAACGGCAGCGGTGTCTTCACCTCGGTAAATTATATCTATTTTGGGGACTATACGACGAAGACCCGATGGGTCGATGCAGGAGATATCGATAATGACGGCGACATCGATATTGTTGCAGCAAATTTCGGTGATTACAATCCCTCAGAGAATAGAACGGTCACGGTATTAAAGAACAATGGTAATGGAACATTTGCTGCCGGAGTGTTCTATGAGGTCGGTGCGAATCCATCCTCCATACAATTGGTCGATGGTGATGGTGATGGTGATCGTGATATCGTTGTGACGAACCTGTTATCAAGCAGTATTTCAATGTTGAAGAATAATAGCAGCGGAACGTTCGGCGAAAGGAGGGATTATTCTACCGGGCAATATCCATACTCGATCCAGTCTGCGGATCTTGATAATGACGGTGACATGGATCTCTTAACAGCGAATTATGGTTCGAATGATATTTCGGTGTTCATCAATACAACGTACGCAGTACTTCCCGTAGAACTCACCTCGCTCACCGCCATGCAGCGCGGTGCCGGAGTCGAACTACAGTGGATCACGGCAACGGAAGTGAACAACCATGGTTTTGCGGTGGAGCGGAGGGCGCTGGACCCTCAGAACAGCGGTGCGGCGGAACAATGGAGCGCACTGTCGTTCATTGAAGGGAACGGGACTTCGAATACCCCGCACGAGTATCGGTATGTCGACCGTTCGCTGTCATCCGGAAGGTACGCGTATCGTTTGAAACAGATCGACCGGGACGGGAAGTTCGAGTATTCGCAGGAGGTGGAGGTCTCTGTCACCGCTCCCGTCCGGTTCACGCTGGACCAGAACTACCCCAATCCGTTCAATCCTGCTACCCGCATCACGTATCAGCTTGTGTCCGCAGGGAACACCACCCTGAAGGTCTACGATATGCTCGGCAAGGAGGTCGCCGTGCTGGTGAACGGACACCGCACTGCCGGTGAATATTCGGTGGACTTCAACGCATCTGCGCTGCCGAGCGGCATCTATTTCTATACCCTCCGCTCCGGCACCTCCACCCAGACCCGCAAGATGCTCCTCATGAAATAACGCGCCTAGTACGACGTCCGATGTCTCCTACGCAGTTACACAGAGACATCGGATGTCTGCAGCGCCGCGCGACTTCCCTCACATCGCAGTTCACCGCGATGACCCAGCGCTTGAGATGTGTCTCAACAACTCAAGTATAGCTATCAGCCTTCAGCTATCAGCTTTCAGATTGTTCATTGCCAATAGCCCTCTCCAAGACTCAACTACTTATTACTGTGCAATGATAGCTCTCAGTTTTCAGCCTTCAGCCCTCAGCTATCAGATTGTCCGTTGTCAATTGTTCTCTTCCGCGACTCCATTCCTTTCTTTTATGTACGATCGCCGGCCTAAAGACCGGCGTACCATAGTCGTGATCGTCCTGAATGTCCATTGTCAATTGTTCATTGTTAATTGCCAATAGCCAATAGCCCTTTCCAAGACTCATCGACTCCACGACTCAACTACTTTTTACAGTACAGCGAGAGCTCACAGTTTTCAGCTTTCAGCCCTCAGCTATCAGATTGTCAATTGTCCATTGTTCATTGCTCTTTCTCGCATCGACTCGCGCAAATGCGCAATCTTGTAATCTTGCAATTTGATAATTGCTTTTCCTGCGCATCGAAGCCCTCATTTGTAATTTGTCATTTGTGATTTGGAAATTGCTCTTCTTATTTCCTCTCTGCGATATTCTGCGTACATCTGCGTTATCTGCTTCCGCCTCCAG
The DNA here is from genome assembly GCA_013361065.1 of Bacteroidota bacterium. Classification (GTDB taxonomy): domain Bacteria; phylum Bacteroidota; class Ignavibacteria; order UBA10030; family UBA8401; genus UBA8401. The sequence continues at coordinate 34,566 of JABWAK010000007.1, read as the reverse complement.
GATGATCCAGGGTGGAATGCCGCCGTGTAACCCCCGCCAGGCGGCAGGGACTGTTTTTGCGTTTTCTCTCGCGCGTCGATGCCCTTGTTTGGAATTTGCCATTTGTGATTTGGAAATTGCTCTTCTTATTTCCTTTCTGCGTTATTCTGCGAGATCTGCGGGACTGTTTTTGCGTTTTCTCTCGCGCATCGATGACCTCGTTTGGAATTTGTCATTTGGACATTGGTATTTCTATAATCCGCCCTTTCACTCCGATATTGCCAAAAATCTTTACTCCCCATTTTTCTTCCTCCACGGAACGAGAGGAACCCATTTCCCTGTCCTCTGGCGGACAGTTGTCCTTGTGTATCCTTGGGTTGCCTCCGTATTCCTAACGATCTGCCTAGAATTCAGTATAAAGAGCGATTCTTGATTGGCATGCCATATGCATTAATGCGTCTACCCGAAAACGGATGTTCGGCAGGACACTATGCTTCCACGGATCGGAACACTATTGTTGCTTCTGGTATGCACTGCATTCGTTGCGGCGCAGACCTCTACGTACCATGACGTCGTGGTCATCATCAACAGCAACAGTCCCCAATCGGACAGCATCGGTTCCTACTTCGCCGCTCAGCGCTGCATCCATCCCGAGAACATCATCCGGCTCGCTCTTCCTCTCACGGAGGAGATCTCCGATCCCCAATTCGCCCTCCTCCGGAAGGGAGTGGAGGACCATCTGACCCTCTATGGTATCCAGGACAGTATCAATTATATCGTCACCACCAAAGGGGTACCGCTCAAAGTGAAGCGGCAGGATGGATGGTACTCCTCCTCCGTGGAGAGTGAACTGTCCCTGCTGCTCGGGCCGTATGCCGGCTCCATCGGCGGGAATGGCAGGATCACTTCGCCGTACTATGGCAAACGTGGCCATTTCACACGGATGCAATACGGCATCTATCTCGTTACCCGGCTGGATGGCTATACGGTCGCCGATGTGGTGGGACTCATCGACCGCTCGGCGGTGATCCCGAACGGACCCCCAACCAGTGGAAAATTTGTCCTGGATATGGACCCCGGCTGGAATACCGCAGCGCCCTATCTCAATACCAGGATGAGTGTTGCGGCGGACACGATGCGCCGCCGCGGATTGTCATGTCTTCTGGATTCCACCAATGTTTATCTGACCGGTCAGCAGCAGGTGAATGGTTATGCAGGGTGGGGAAGTAATGATAAACATACATCGCAGTATGGACGGCTGAATTTTACCTGGAATCCGGGTGCGATCGCAGAGACCTATGTCTCCACCTCGGCGCGGACCTTCACCAAGCCGGTGGTGTACGGACAGTCGCTGATCGCCGACATCATCGCGGAAGGGGTGACCGCCGCGAAAGGGTATGTCTACGAACCGTATGCCTCCGCCATGGCCGATGTCTCCATATTGTTCGATCTCTACACCCAGGGCTACACGGTAGCCGAATCGTATGCATCCGCCTCACCGTTCCTGTCGTGGATGGACGTCGTCATCGGCGACCCGAAATACCGCCTGACGGATGACCGGCTGCCGGACGATCCGCATCCCGTTGATACGGGCGATGAAGGAGAGGGTTTGCCGGTGGAGTTCGCCTCCTTTACTGCGATGGTGAACGGTAAAGGAGTGATGCTGGTGTGGAGTACGGCAACAGAGCAGAACAATCTTGGTTTTGAAGTGGAGAAGATGATGTCCGGCACATGGAGCCGCATCGGTTTCGTGGAAGGCCACGGTACGACGAACGCCCCGCACTCCTATACCTTCACCGATGCAACAGCGAAGGGGAGGGTGCTGTACCGTCTGAAGCAGATCGACCGTGACGGGAAGTTCGAATACACCGGTTCCGTGGAAGCGTTCGTGGAGCCTGCCATCACCGCCTACGCGCTGGGACAGAACTATCCTAACCCTTTCAATCCAGTATCCAGCATCCGGTATCAACTTCCCCGGGCCGGCACCGTCTCGCTGAAGGTGTACGACATGCTCGGCAAGGAAGTCGCCGTGCTCGTCAACGGTCCCCGTCCTGCCGGTGACCATACCGTCCGCTTCAACGCCTCGAATCTCCCGACCGGCGTCTATCTCTACACCCTCCGCACCCTCTCCTTCTCGCAGACGCGGAAGATGATGTATCTGAGGTGAGAGAAGGCAGCCCTCAGACTGTAGACAGCAGATGACAGACTACAGACTTCAGACTGCAGACATACGATTACCGTCCTAAAGACCGGCCTGCCGATTTTGTGGAATTTTTGATTGTCAATTGTTCATTGTTAATTGCCAATTGCCAATAGCCAATAGCCCTCTCCAAGTCTCATCGACTCCATGACTCAACTACTTATTACAGTACAGCGAGAGCTCTCAGCTTTCAGCCCTCAGCTATCAGATTGTCTATTGTCCATTGTTCATTGCTCTTCCGCGCATCGACTCGCACTAATGCGCATTCTTGCAATCTTGTAATCTTGCAGTTTGATAATTGCTTTTCCTGCGCATTGATTCCCTCATTTGTGATTTGGAAATTGCTCTTATTATTTCCTTTCTGCGTTATTCTGCGCGATCTGCGGGATTGCTTTTTATCCGCATCGACTCGCGCTAATGGAATTTGTGATTTGTAGTTTGAGAATTGCTCTTCTTTTTCCTTTCTGCGTACATCTGCGTATTCAGCGGGAATGCTTTTTATCCGCATCGACTTGCGCTATTGGAATTTGTGTTGTGACAATTGTTTTTCCTCCTTTCACTTCTGCGTTATTCTGCGGTTTCTGCGGGAAATGTTTTTCTCCCTGCGCATCGATGCTCTCGTTTGGAATTTGTCATTTGTGATTTGGAAATTGCTTTTCTTATTTCCTTTCTGCGTTATTCTGCGCGATCTGCGGGAATGCTTTTTATCCGCATCGACTTGCGCTATTGGAATTTGTGATTTGTAATTTGATAATTGATTCTTTCCTCTGTTGAATTTCTCCCCACCCCCAGTTGTACAATTCAACACTCCGTAAATCCCCCGTTGTAGAGAAATTCCCCCAATTTCGATTCTGGAGTGTACACTCTGTGTAGAGGAATTCATCATTACAGTACCGTTCACTTTTTCATCGCTCGGATGGCGGAACGCGTCAGTCGCAACCACAATGGAATCAACACGTTACACGTGTCGATTTTTCCCTCATTCCCCGGATCGTGGCACGGTGATTGTCATTAGTATTGGTGTCGAATAACCCAGCAATGAAAGGAGCTAATACAATGACAGTCTTATTGTTCATTTCGACCATCGTGGCCTTCCTGACCATCGATTATTTCGTCCGCCGCAACAAGGCGGTTCCGGCCGTCCAGCCGATCCTCCGCAAGACCATTCCGATGCGCACACCCGCCGGGATCTTCTTCACCAAGTCGCATACCTGGCTCAGTCTCTTCCCGTCCGGGAAGGTGCAGCTCGGCATCGATGATTTCCTCGCCCGCATGTTCTCCGCGCCGCAGATCACGCTGCTCAAGAACAATTCGGACCGTGTTGCCAAAGGTGAACCGATCCTCCGCGTGAGCGAAGGGAAGAATGAGGTGATCGTCCGTTCCCCGATCGACGGTGTGGTGGAACATGCCAACACCTCGCTCGTCAGCACCCCGTCCCTGCTGAGCGATGCGCTCTTCAGCGAAGGATGGGCCTATACCATCACGCCGGCCCGCGTCAGCGACCTGCGCGCCTTCTACCTCGGTGAGGACACCCGGGTGTGGCTGCGCGATGAGATGGGACGCCTGCGTGATTTCTTCTCCCATGTGACCTCGCCCGCGCTTGCCTACATGCAGGACGGCGGCCTTCCGGCCAACGGCATCATGGATACCCTGAACCCTGAACAGTGCAGGAAGTTCGAGAACGAATTCCTGACCATTGCCTGACCTCGGAGGATACCATGTCTACCAGCAAAAAAGCGCTCCTGATCGATCTGACCCTCTGCGTGGGATGCAACGCCTGCCAATTGGCATGCAAAGAAGCGAACCGCATGCAGGACCCGGAGAAGGAGGAGAAATCCCTCTCCGCCACCGCCTACACCGCACTCGAAGAATATGACGGTGTCTTCGTCCGCCGCATGTGCCAGCACTGCGAGGATCCCACGTGCGCTTCCGTCTGCCCCGTCGGCGCATTCACCAAGATGGCCGAAGGTCCCGTCGTCTACGACGTGGAGAAATGCATCGGCTGCCGGTATTGCATGCAGGCATGTCCGTTCCAGGTGCCGCGCTACGAATGGTCCAGCACCTATCCGCGCGTGCAGAAATGCGTCATGTGCCACGAACGCGTCGCACAGGGGCTTCCCACCGCCTGCTCCGAAGCATGCCCCACCGGCGCCACCAAGTTCGGCGACCGCGAGGAGCTGCTGAAGGAGGCTGCGGACCGTCTGGCGGCCGAACCGGAGAAGTACATCCAGCGGATCTACGGCCAGAAGGAAGTGGGAGGGACCTCCGTCTTCTACATCTCCTCCGTACCGTTCGAACAGCTCGGATTCAAGACCACGCTGCAGAACACTCCGCTGCCGCAGCTCACCTGGAACGCCCTCTCCAAGATCCCCGGGGTCGTCTCCGTCGGCGGCGCGATGCTCTTCGGTATCTGGTGGATCACCAACCGCCGCGAAGAGGTCCGCGAAGTGGAACGCGCCATGCGGCAGCAGGCACAATCGAACAATGGAAAGAACAATGAGGTGAAGTCATGAAACGGTTCCTCACAACATTCACATTCTGGAAGGTCACCGCGGTGGCCATCATCACCGCCGGGCTCTATTCGACGTACATCCGCTTCTTTCATGGGCTCGGCGCGTCCACCAATCTGACCGACCAGTTCCCGTGGGGCATCTGGATCGGGTTCGACGTCCTCTGCGGCGTCGGGCTCGCTGCGGGTGGCTTCACCCTGGCCGCTATCGTCTATATCTTCAATATCAAGCGGTTCGAACCGATCATCCGGCCCACCATCCTGACGGCGTTCCTCGGCTATCTGCTCGTCATCGTCGGTCTCATGTTCGACCTCGGCCGCCCGCTCCAGATCTGGCACGCCATCATCATGTGGAACCCCCGTTCCGTCATGTTCGAGGTCGCCTGGTGCGTCATGCTCTACACCACCGTGCTCGCCCTGGAGTTCTCCCCGGTCATCCTGGAGAAGTTCCATATGACGAAGACCATCAAGATGGTGAAGCGGATCAGCATCCCCCTCATCATCCTCGGTGTGCTCCTTTCCACACTGCATCAGTCCTCGCTCGGTTCGCTCTATCTGATCGTGCCGGACAAGATGTATCCGCTGTGGTACTCGGCGTATATGCCGGTCTTCTTCTATGCTTCCGCCATCGCCGCCGGCTGCGCCATGATCATCTTCGAATCGTTCATCAGCAGCCGCGCGTTCAAACGGGGTCTGGAACTGAATCTGCTCACCGAGATCTCCCGCGTCTGCGTGGTGATGCTCGGCGTCTACACCGTTATGAAGGTGGTCGACCTGAACGACCGTCATATGTTCTCCCTGCTGCTCGTTCCGCGGTTCGAGACCTACATGTACTGGGCGGAGGTGATCGTCGGCGTGTTCGTGCCGTTCCTGCTCTTCTCACAGAAGAAGGTGCGGCAGAGCCCCAACGGACTCTTCATCGGTGCATCGCTCGTCGTTGTCGGCTTCGTGATGAACCGCATGAACATCGCCATCACCGGCATGGAAGGGTGGTCCGGTTCTACCTACATCCCTTCCGTCACGGAGTTCATGATCACCATGATGATCGTGACCATCGGGTTCGTCGCCTTCTATTACATCGCCAAGTACTTCCCGGTCTTCACGCACGAGGAGCACCAGGAGGACCATGCCCCGGCGCATGCCGCCGCCGCATGGAAGCACGACATCGAATCGGTCTCCCGCAGCATGGCCGAGATCCGCAACTGATGTTCCACAGCTCCCCCGAACGGGGTGATGTATGACCGCCAATGCACATACGATAATTCCGGACAATGAGAGCCACTGCGTGTGGATGGATGCAGGACTGGTGAACTACAAGCTCTGCACCTGCCGCTATGAGTGCGAGACATGTCCGTTCGACAGTGTGATGCGCGAGCAGCATCAGACCTTCGCAGCGCGCGCGGCGCAGCAGTCCGGCGCCTACCTCCCGGAAGTGCAGCACACTGCAGCCGCCGCTCCTCCGGAGGCAGAGGATGCCGTCAGCCGTCTCCTCGCGCCGTTCCGCACGCTGTCGTTCCCGGCGGACCGGAGCTACTACACCGACCATACCTGGATGCGTTCACTCCCCGACGGCACCGTCACCGTGGGAGTGGACGCCTTCCTGGCACAGCTCATCTATCCGGTCGCCGGTATCGCGACCATCCATCCTCCCGCACACATCGGCCGCGGTGAACCGTTCGCCTGGCTCCTCCGGGATTCCGGCACCTTCGCCGTCCGCTGCAATCAGCAAGGCTCCGCCGTGCGGGTCAATGCACGGCTCACCGACCATCCGTCCCTGCTCACCGCCGATCCGTACGGCGAAGGGTGGCTCATCACCATCTCCGGTGCGTCCGGCTCAGCGGACAATGCGGATGGATGCACCGCCGGCGAGTTCGCTCCGTTCATCCTCCGCGAGACCGGTGAACTGGAATCTGAACTCCGAAGGAACAAACGCTCCGTCGGCACCACGATGTACGACGGCGGTGTACGCATCGACAACATTGAAAAATTCATCGGTGAGAAGCGCTATACAAGGTTCGTTTCCAGACTCCTTCGTCCGCATTGACCCTATTTTGATATTGCTGTTCTCGCAATATCACGGTACCTTTTTTCGGTTCCTCTCCCACAGCCATTGAAAGTGTTGACACTTTCAACACTCGTATGAAATACACACGCCTCCTGGTGTACCGTCTGCTGGCAGGGATCTTCGTCGTAACGGTCGTCGGGGTCGGTCTGCTGACCTTCCTCATCGTGGACATCCAGACCGAACGGTACACGAACCTCTCTACCGCCTCCGCTCAACGCCTGAGCGATATCGTCAAGCGCTCCACGCAGCACAGTATGCTGCTGAACCACCGCGAGGATATCTACCGCATCATCCAAACCATCGGCAGTGAGCCCGGCATCGAGGCCATCCGCATCTATAACAAGAAGGGGGAGGTGTCGTACTCCACCGTCGAGAAGGAAGTGAACACCACGGTGGATATGGATGCCGAAGCCTGCGTCGGCTGCCATCTCTCCGGACAGAGCTCCGTCGTCACCCCCGCCAATGAGGAGCTTGTCCGCACCTACACCAATCCTGCCGGTCACAGCGTCATCGGGGTCATCACACCGATCAAGAATCAGAAGAGCTGTTCCGAAGCGGATTGTCACGTCCATCCGCCCGAGCAGACCATCCTCGGTGTGCTGGATGTGATGCTGACGCTCGATGAGACCGAACGGTACATCGAGGACCTCCGGAAGACGCAATACGCCGGCGGTGTGGCGCTCCTGCTCCTCCTGACCGGGTTCTGCGGCGTGTTCCTCTGGCGGACCGTCAACATCCCCGTGCAGCGTCTCACCGAAGGGACCATCGCGGTGATGAACGGAGACCTGGACCATTCCATCAATGTGCAGACGAAGGATGAGATCGGATTCCTGACGAAGTCCTTCAATCACATGACCGTCACGTTGAAACGGACGCAGGAGGAACTCCAGCTGCTCAATCAGACGCTGGAGGAGCGTGTGCAGAAGAAGACCGAGGAGCTGGGCCGGGCGCAGAAGAACCTGATCCAGGTGGAGAAGATGGTCTCGCTCGGCACCCTCGCTGCCACCGTGGCGCACGAACTGAACAATCCGCTCGAAGGGATCCTTACCTATGCCAAACTCATCCGGAAACGTCTGAATGCCTCCGGCGGAACGCTCTCCGATGAGCAGCGGAAGGAAGTGGTGGAGGAATTGTCCATGATCGCCGATGAGACCGCCCGCTGCGGTAATATCGTGAAGAACCTGCTGCTCTTCTCCCGCCGGAAGGTGGGGGAGTTCAAGCGCAACGATCTGCGGGGACTGGTGGAACAGAGTGCGAAACTGGTGGAGCATCATCTGAAGATGCACAATATCGCCCGGCAGATGGAACTGTCGGACGGACTGCCGGAAGTGGAATGCGACGGCGAACAGATCCAGCAGATGCTGCTGGCATTGCAGATCAATGCGGTGGAAGCGATGCAGAACGAAGGGACCCTCACCATCACCCTCCGGCGCATCTCCGAAGGAGTGGTCATGCTGACGGTCGGCGACACCGGCGTCGGTATCCGGCCCGAGGACCTGCCGCATGTCTTCGAGCCGTTCTATACGACGAAGAAGGAAGGGAAGGGGACCGGTCTCGGCCTTGCGGTCGTCTATGGTATCGTGGAACGCCACCACGGCACCATCACGGTCGACTCCGCACCGAACAAAGGGACCACGTTCACTATCCATCTTCCCATCGACCGGACATGAATTGAGTTCTCAGCGATCAGCACTCAGTAAATACTTCATGCTTGGAATTTGGTACTTGTAATTTGATAATTGCTTTTCCAGCGCCGTGTCTCAAATACTCTTTCAATCATGTAATCTTGCAATCTTGCAATTATGCAATCTGACAATTGTTCTTCTTGCCCTGTGTCTCAACTACTCAACTACTCAAATACTCCACGACTACATCAATCTTGACAATCTTTCAATCTTGATAATGATCTCCAAGTTTCTCTTTTAACTTTTCACTTTTGACTTTCTATCCCGCTTTTTCACTTTTGACTTTGCTCCTCCGAGGTTCTTATGCCCGACACGAAACGTAACAGCATCCTGATCGTGGACGACGAAACGATCGTCCGTGAATCGCTCACCAAATGGTTCCGGCAGGACGGATTCCGCGTGGAAGCCGCCGAACATGCCAATGCGGCGCTGAAACTGATGGAGAAGGGACCGTGGGATGTGGTCATCCTGGACATCAAGATGCCCGGGATGAGCGGACTGGAACTGCTGAAGCGGCTTCGCGAGATAGACCGGAATGCGCAGGTGATCATGGCGACCGCCTTTGCCTCCGTGGAGAGCGCGGTGCAGGCGCTCAAGGACGGTGCGTTCGATTACGTCACCAAGCCGATCGATCCGGACCATCTGTCCCACTTGGTCTCCAATGCCATCCAGCAGCGGAAACTGGAGGACGAGAACTCCATCCTCCGCGAGCACATCACCGAGATGTCCGGCGTGAACGAGATCGTTGGCGAGAGCCCGCAGATCAAGCGCGTCATCGACCTCTCCCTGACCGTGGCCAAGACCGATACCACCGTCATGATCCGCGGTGAGAGCGGAACGGGGAAGGAACTCATCGCCCGGACCATTCATGCCAACAGCGAACGGCGCTATTTCCCCATCATTACGGTCAATTGCGGTGCGGTGGCCGAATCGCTACTGGAAAGTGAGCTCTTCGGTCATGAGCGGGGCGCCTTCACCGGCGCGCAGTACCGGCGGAAAGGGAAGTTCGAGATGGCGGACGGCGGGACCATCTTCCTGGATGAGATCGGAACGGTCAGTCCTAAGATGCAGATCGAACTGCTGCGCGTGATCGAGACCAAGCAGTTCACCCGTGTGGGAGGGAACGAGCAGCTCTCGAGCGATTTCCGTATCATCTGCGCCACCAACCGGAATCTCGAGACCGCCATCAAGGAAGGGGCGTTCCGCGAGGACCTCTACTACCGGCTGAATGTGTTCAGCGTTCTCATTCCGCCGCTGCGCGAACGGCGGATGGACATCCCGCTCCTCGCCCAGTTCTTCGTGAAGAAGTATGCCGTCATCATGAACCGTCCCGTCACCGAGATCTCCGGCGATGCGATGGACATGCTCGTCCGCTACGACTGGCCCGGCAACGTCCGGGAACTGGAGAATGTCATCGAGCGGGCCATGGTCCTCTCCCAGCCGCCGGCCATCCGCGCCACCGACCTGCCGTTCCAGAATGTGACGAAACTGGAACTGCCGAAGGATGACACACTGGCCGCCATGGAGAAGATGCACGTGGAATCGATCCTCGAATCGGCCAAATGGAACATCACCCGTGCCGCCGAGATCCTGGACATCGACCGGGTCACTCTCTATAACAAGATCGCCAAATACGGACTCAAAAAACCAGGCCAGAACTAACAATGAAGATCTGAGGCAAGCGCAGAGTCATCACATGCTTCCTGCGCTCATGTTCTTTCTTGCGTATTGACTCAATGATTCAATGATCCGATGAATCAATCCTATTTTGGTCCTTCTTGCTTGTTGAATCAATCACATTGCAGCCTTCTTGCGTATTGATTCAGTGAACCGATGAATCAATCCCTTTGCAGCTCTTCCTGGACCCGTCGCATTTTTTCATGTGTATTGATTCAATGACTCAATGAACCGATGAATCAATCTTTTTGCAGCTCTTCCTGGACTCGTTGCATTTTTTCATGCGTATTGATTCAATGATTCATTGATCCAATGATTCAATTCCTTTAGTTTTTTTTAAGTGCATGCCTTCTTCCATCCACATCCTCCCTCTGAAACCCGTTGTGCTCGAAGTGCTTCCCCTGTTGGTGGAACCGCTCGTCTCCATCTTTGAGGCCGATGTGACCATCGCAGAGCCGGAAGGGCGTATCGTACCGGCAGTGCTGGATGATTCGCGGGGACAGTACAACTCCACGGATATCCTCCGGTCATTGCTGGAGCGTCCGCTGCCGGAGCAGTGCAAGATCGTCGGGGTGACATCGGTGGATCTGTTCGTCCCGGTGCTCACGTACGTGTTCGGCGAGGCGCAGCTGGACGGGACCGCGGCGGTCGTGTCGACCTATCGGCTGGATAATGTCATGTACGGATTACCGGCGGACCCGGTGCTTTTCTATGAGCGGGTCCTGAAGGAGACGGTGCATGAGCTGGGACACACGTACGGGTTGGTGCATTGCAGGGATATCGACTGTGCGATGCACGCGTCGACCGCGGTGGAGGATATCGATGTGAAGGGGGCGTCGCTCTGTCCGGCGTGCCGCCGGGCTGCGCTGTCAGCGGTGTGAACGTCAGTCGGTGTGGAGCAGTCCGTCCACTTCGTTCCAGATGATGGCGTGGATCTCGCCGATGGACTGGCGTCCGTCGATGGTGATGAAGCGTCCCGGTTCGTCCGCAGCGATCTCCTGATAACCTTCCCGCACACGCTGATAGAAATCCTCGTTGCTCATCTCCATCCGGTCGATCTCCTGTCCGCTCGATCGCCGACGTTCATACATCTCGGCAACAGGGATGTCGATGAAGAACGTTCTGCGGGGCATCAGGCCGGAGGTGGCGAGGGCGTTGATGCTCTTCACGCCGCCGATGTGCAGTCCGCGGCCGGAGCCCTGATAGGCGGTGGTCGAATCGACGAACCGGTCGGTGATGACGATCGTCCCGGCTGCCAGTGCCGGCTTGATCACCTCCGTCACCAGCTGCGCGCGGCTGGCGGAGAAGAGCAGCAGCTCCGAGATCTGCGTCATCTTCAGGTTCTTCTTGTTCAGCAGGATCTGCCGGATCTGTTCCGAGATCTCCGTTCCGCCCGGCTCCCGTAGGAACAGCACTTTCTTGCCGGAATCCTCCAGCCGTGCCGACAGCTTCTTCGCCTGCGTCGTCTTCCCGCTCCCGTCGATCCCCTCGAATGAAATGAACATGATCGTCTTTCCGTGTGGTACTTGGATATCCAAAAGAAATGAAGTTATCAGATGTCAGATGTCAGATTACAGATTACATACTACAGACTACAGATTGAAAGATAATAGATATTGGACTGAAGCGGATGCTCATTATGAAATTTGCGGTCTTCTCATTGGATGATCGCTCTTCTTATTTCCTTTTCTGCGTAATCTGCGGGAGAGCTCCTTGGCGTTTTCTCCCGCTCATCGACCTGCGCGTTTGGAACTTGCAATTTGGCATTTTCTCTTCCCGCGCTGTTTCTCAACTACTCAACGACTTCCCTGTATTTTGATACATGTTATCCTTTTCTACTTTTTCTCCCGCTCATCGACTTGCGCGTTTGGAATTTGTTATTTGCAATTTGATAATTGCTTTTCCACGCCGTGTCTCATCTACTCATCTACTCAACTACTCATCTACTCAACGTTTTATTCACTTCACATCTTTCAATCTTGATAATTATGATAATCTTGATAATTGCTTTATACTTTTGACTTTTAACTTTTTTACGCCTTCCCTCTTTCCCAAAACACCCCCGCTACCGCCATCTGCCGCAGCAGCGGAGCAGTGCGGTACCGCTCCTCATGGTGGTGCTCGTACAATGCATCCAGGACGGTCACCACATTCCCGAAGCCGATCCGTTCGCCCCAGGCGATCGGTCCGTGCGGATAGTTGGTGCCGTGCTTCATCGCTTCATCGATCTCCAGCGGCGCTGCCACATCGTTCTGCACGGTGAAGAGCGCTTCGTTCACGATCTGACAGAGGATCCGCGGCATCACCATCCCGACGCTGTCCTGCACCATCGCGGTCTCTTTCTTTGCCTGTCCGAGCAGTTCAGCGATGCCGTCCGCGGCCGCTTTCACGGTATGCAGGGACGGGGCCAGTTCCATCAGTTCGTTCTCCGTCAAGGTCGGGAATGCGGCGATGCCGACGAACCGGTGACGATGCTTCAGCCCGTGCGTCTGCATCAGTACCGTTGACGTAACCGAACAGGTCGCGACCGGCACCTGCTCCGGAAGTGCTTCATCCAGCGCACGCAGATTGGCGCTCTTCTGCGCCCCGGCGGCAAGCGTCAGTTCGAACGCGGCAGTGATCTTTTTTGCAGAATTCTTCAATGAACTCAGGCTTTTCAGCTCCAGCACCGCGATCCCTTTCTGCTGGAACATGGAAGAGTATTCCTGGACCAGGACCTCGTCCCCCAGCAGGCAGACGAGATGCTTCACTGTCTTCGGGACCTTCACGGGCTCCGGTGCGGGCTGGACGATCACCGCAGGTGCTTCTGCGGGGGGAGCCGGTGCAGCTTTCTTTCCCTTTTTACTGCTCACTTTCTGTTCGGTGACGGACGCCGGTTCTTCCGGTGCCGGTGCAGGCGGGACGGGGAGAGCTGCTTCTGCAACGGGAATCGGTTCTGCAGCAGGCACGGACTGTTCGATAGCGACCGGGACCGCCTGTTCAGCAGCAACGGGGACGGTCGGTTCGACGATCACCGGTGCCGGCATCTTCGGTTCAGCAGCCGGCGGTGCTGCGATAGTTTTCTTCACCGTCTTTTTGACCGGCTTTGAAGCGGGCGCGGTCTGTTTGGTGCTCTTCTGATGCTTCGCGCTCTCCGCGGCCGTGTGCTTCGTACCTTTTTTGGAAGGCGGGGCAGGGGTCTTCGCTTTTGCGGATGCCTTCCCTTTGCTCTTCGCTGATTTTTTATCGGTCGTCATTTGTCTTCGTAGTTATAGAATCCTTTTTTCGTCTTCTTGCCGAGCAATCCTGCTTCCACGTACTGCTGCTGGATCGGGCTGGGACGGAAGCGCGGGTCATGGAACATCTGCTCGTAGATGGACGAGGTGACGGAGAAATTCACATCGTTCCCGATCATGTCCATCAGTTCGAACGGACCCATCTTGAACCCGCCGCTCTTTTTCACGATACGGTCGATCGTTTCGATGTTCGCAACGCTCTCGCCCAGCAGCTTTAGTGCCTCGCCGTAGAACGGACGCGCCACACGGTTCACCACGAATCCCGGTGTGTCCTTCGTCTGGATCGTCTTCTTGCCGAGCTGTTCCGCGATCGCCGTGGCGGACCGCAGCGTCTCATCGGACGTCCGCGCACCTTTGACGATCTCCACCAGATTCATCAGATGCACCGGGTTGAAGAAGTGCATCCCGACGACGCGTTCCGGTTTCTTGGTGGCGGAAGCGATGGAGGTCACGGAAAGGGAGGAGGTGTTCGTGGCAAGGATGGTCGTATGATGCGCGATCTGGTCCAGCTTCTTGAACAAGTCCCGCTTCACTTTGATATCTTCCAGCACCGCTTCCACGATGATGTCGCACGTATCCAGATCGTTCAGGTTCGTCCGCTTCTTGATCCGCGTGATCGCCTGCTTCATATCATCGTCCGAGATCTTGTTCTTGTCGACGCTCCGCTTCATCTCGAAGTTGATCCGCTCCACGCTCCGGCGGATCACCTCGTCATTGATATCGTACAGCTGTACGGTGAATTTCTTCAGTGCCGCGATATGAGCGATGCCCGCCCCCATCGTACCGGCGCCGACGATCCCGATCGAAATGGCCATAATTGCTGAAAATGAGTGAAAAACGAAGGTTTCTGCGGGTGTAAACGCAGTGAGAATGCACCGAAAGTACAGAATGATTGCGGTAAATACAAAGAGAAAGTGCGCAATTACCGCCAGGAGACGGTAAGTCCTTCGAACTTCGTACCGTTCAGCGGGAATGCATTGACGCCGGAGTAGGAACTCTGTATGTAGTTCAGTTGCAGATGTTCTGTCAGATAGGAGAATGCTGTGTTCTTACGGAGAGAGGGAAGGAGGAATTGCAGATATGGAAATATGCCGTGCACATGCACCATTGTGCCCTTCGTGCGGAACGGTTCACGCTGTACCATTGCGTTGGAGCCTTCCAGCAGCGTCACCAGTCTGGCAAATGAAACAGAGGAACCTTTTGTGACTCTTCCGAATGAGGATGACCGGCCGAAGAGCAGGTGGTTGACCAGATCGACGTCACCGATCCCATACTGATACGACCAGTCGTTCGGACCCGTGCCAACGACAGCAATGTCCGATGCTTCGCGGGCGAAGAGGAAGGAAAGAAGAGGCAGCCGGATGTCCTGTATCTCCGCAGCAAGTCCGCCGGAGAGTGAGAGTCCAATCACGATCTCGCGCGGCAGAGGATCAGTTTGCGCTGGATCATTATACGTCACCGTACCGCCGATATTGCGGTACGTATAGGAAGCGGCAACAGTGAGGTCCGGAATGATCAGGATCGAGCCATTGTGCAGCGGACCGAACGTCCGGTTTCCGATCATCGGGAACTCAGCGAAGAACCCCAAGTCGAATGCAATATTGGTTGCTTTGCTTTCGCTGCTGTCCACCATGGTGCCGATCGGTGCGAGGGAAGAGATGATATTCTTGATCCCAAGACCCAAGCCGAATCTCCCGCCGTACTCCACGCCGATACCGGCGCTGACGCCGTCCACCCGTTCATATCCTTTGAATGTTCCGACGACGGTTGGGCCCTGTTCTGTAGTGAACACGAATTCACCAAGATTCAGATAGGTGGTGGACCAACCGACACCGATCGTTGCAGGATAAGGATCATCCGCAGCATTGCTGTATGGTATTCGGGCGCTTAGGGCAAAGGAATTCAGTGTAAGGTCGGGCAGATGGAATCCCGGCAGCCAGGACGTTCGTTGAGAGTAGAGTTCAGCGGAGAATGAATGATCGGTGCTGTGAATACCGAGAAGACCGGGATTGAATGTCGCCTGGAGTGTGCTGCCGTTGTTCAGCGTTCCGCGGATCTCTCCCATTCCGTTTCCGGACATCGACGTGCCGATCGTAAGGAATGGGTATGCTGTCATACCGGCCTGAGCGGAGAGCGAATGGGCAAACATCAGGACAAGAACGATCTGCAGAACGATGGTCCGTTTCATACGCCTCCTAAGAGAACTCCCGTCATTGCATGGCCAAAGCGAACGAAATTAGTGAAATTCGGCTGGAACTCAAAGAAAATAGCATTGTCTTTTGCGGTCTGTCTCGATCATGGTGAGCCTCGATGCTCACGGGGGTTAGGCATTATTCCGGCCTCGATCGCGACACAGCACTCATCCACTGTGTACTTTTAACTTTTTACTTTTCACCGCTCTTCAAGACTTCAAGGCCCCTCGCTCTTCTCAGAACAAGGGGCCTCGCTGATACTATTACCTTTTGACTTTTTACTTTCTTTAGGTCTAGTATAAGAACATCGGTTTCCCCAGCACATTGAACACGCGCGGGCGGTACCGTTCGGAATCGTAGAGTTCCTGCACATCCACCCGTTTCGTGCCGTCCATGATGGACTTGAGAGGAACGGTCGTGTACTTGCCGTCCCGCAGCGCCACCATCCGGCCGGTATGTTTCTTCAGGACGAGGTCTGTGGCGAGATTGGCGTAGCACATGGCGACCATACGGTCCAGGGCATCCGGTTCGCCGCTGCGCATCAGATAGGCCACCTGCTGGTTGATGATGTGGGAGCCGGTGATCTTCTGGATCGCTTCGCCGGTGATCTGGCCGATGCCGCCGAGTTTCTTGTGGCCGTATGCATCCGCCTGCCCGTACTCGATCACCTTCCCGCCGATCATCTGTGCCCCTTCGCTGATCGTCATGATCGCATAGCCGCTCGGATTGTTCTTCTTGTCCTCCATGAGCAATGCGGCGAGTTTCTCCGGATCGAAATGCACCTCGGAGATGATCGCACGGTCCACGCCGGCCAGATAGGCGGAGATGAGCGAGGTCTCGCCGGAGTTGCGTCCGAACAGTTCGATCACCGCGATGCGTTCATGCGAACCGGCGGACGTGCGCAGGTTCGTGATGAACTCCACGCTTCGCGTGACGGCGGTGGAGAAGCCGATGCAGTAGTCGGTCCCGTACACATCATTGTCCATCGTTTTCGGGATGGAGACCACCGGGAACTTCTCGTCGTGCAGACGCACCGCGAAACTCTGGGTGTCGTCGCCGCCGATGGCGATCAGCACATCGATCTTGAGATGCTCCAGCACCCGCAGCACATGCGGCGTGAAGTCGCTCACCGGGTCGCCGCTCTTCGGCGGGTTCTTCGGGTCCTGCAGGAACGCCGGCACATCGGACCACTTCACCTTCTGCGGATTCGTCCGGGAGGTGTGGAGGAACGTTCCGCCGGAGCGTCCGATCGTCCGCGTGTTCTGCTTGGTCAGCGGCATCACCCACTGGGACTGGTCCTCAGGATTATCGATGTTGAAGTTGAGCAGTCCGCCCCAGCCGCGGCGGATGCCGTACACTTCGGCACCGGCATCAGTGGCGTGATACACCACCTCTTTGATGCAGGGATTGAGTCCGGGAACGTCGCCGCCGCCGGTGAGGATTCCGATACGCATAATGCTTCCTTTCGTTGGTCTCTATGATGATGAAGCAGAGTGTGTGGTCCGGTATGGATCGATGATACATCCGTATCGGACCGGTGCCGCAAATGCCGTACCGTACGGGAGGTGCGGAAAACGGGGCATTTGAACCAACGGATTTGTCATTCCCGCAAAAATGGAGGCCGGTTTTTTGATTCTACCAACGGAACCGCCGGTGGATCACCGCTTGTCCGTTGCAGCGAACGTCCTGTTCAGTGCCGTGTCGAGCACGCGGACGGTGCGGAACCGTGACCGGAGGATCTGTTCGATCTCAGAGGAGAGGATACTTCCTTCGGGATGGTCGTTGTGATAGACGATGGAGTGGATCCACTGCATCGCATCGAATCCGGCCCGGTTGAAATCTCCCGCTACCAGCATCCCGTCGGGTCGGATGCAACGGATCATCTCGTCCAGGCAGCGGTGCGGATGTTCCGTCTCGTGCAGCGTGTTGAGACAATAGAGGAGAGGGACAGAGTTGTCCGCGAACGGCAGTCGTTCCATATCCAGCTGCAGGAACCGTACATGGGCGAGCCGTTCCGGGGGGATCCGCTGATAGACGCGCGGCAGTTCCTGAAGACTGATATCGCCCGAGAGGACCGACGGGAACCGGCAGGCGAGGACCGCCGCGAGACGGCCGGTACCGGTCGCAAGCTCCACCGCCTCCTCCGTTCCTGCTCCGCTCCAGCGGACGATCTCATCATACTCCAGCAGCAGGTCGTATCCCCATTCCTTCAGCAGCAGATCGCTCTGCGAGGGCGGGATCCTGCTCAGCAAAACACTCACATCATGCATAACGTATTCAGATGAAAGATTTCAGATAACAGAAAACAGATGACAGACTACAGACTACAGACTACAGACTACTGATTGAGAGTGTGAAAGAGAAAATACTCATCGTAATAGAGTGATGATTTTTTAATTCTCTCCTGCTCGTCGACGTCCTTATTTTGGAATTTGTAATCTTGTAATTTGATAATTGCTTTTTTTTCCTTCTGCGTTTTCTGCGTTCATCTGCGGGAAATGTTTTTAATTATCTCTTGCGCATCGACTTGCTCATTTTTGGAATTTGTAATCTTGCAATTTGATAATTGCTTATCTTTTCCTTTCTGCGACTATCTGCGAGATCTGCGGGATTGTTTTTCATAATTCTCTTGCGCATCGACGTGCTCATTTTGGAATTTGTTGATTGTCGATTGTCAATTGTCAATTGTTAATTGTCAATTGCTCATTGCTTCTATCTTCCCTCAAACCTCGCCGCCCGTTTCTCAATAAACGCTGCGACCCCTTCTTTGTGGTCCGCGCTCTGTGCCGCCACTTCCTGCATCATCGCTTCATAGGAGAGCAGCTCGTCGAAGGATATGGTCAGACTCTTGTTCAGTGTCCGTTTGATGATGCCGATCGCTTTCGTCGGTCCGGCTGCCAGTCTGCCCGCCAGTTCATAGGTGACCGCTTCCAGGTCCGAGGATGCTGCGACGTGGTTCACGAGGCCGACCTCCTTCGCTTCCACGGAGTCGATGTCCTTGCCGGTCGCCGCATATTCGAACGCCTTCGCCGTGCCGACCAGCCGCGGCAGGAACCAGTGGCTGCCCGAATCCGCCACCAGACCGATCCGCACGAACGCCTGGATCAGCTTCGCTTTATCGGACATCACGCGCAGGTCGCAGGCCAGCGCGAAACTGAATCCCGCTCCCGCCGCCACGCCGTTGATCATGCCGATGATCGGTTTCTCCATCGTCCGCATCTGCTTGATGATCGGATTATAGCCCTTCTCCAGCATCTCCTTCATGGAGCTCTTCGCTTCCTGGTATTCCTTCAGGTCCTGCCCGGCGCAGAACGCCTTCTCGCCCGCGCCGCGCAGCACGATGCAGCGGACGGCCGGGTCCTTCTCCGCGTTGCGGAACGCCTCCAGCAGTTCCTTCTTCATCTGCTCGTTGGCGGAATTGAACACCTCCGGCCGGTTCATGGTGATGGTGAGGATGTTGTTGGTCAGGGAGGTGAGGACGGTCTGGCTCATAGGATGTGTGGGATGGTGGATGATGGATGTTGAGGAACGCACTAAATTCATGCTTTAAAACAAAAGAAGCAACCGTTGCCGGTTGCCTCCTGGGCCGTCCGTGGTGTGGACGGAATTTTTCAGGCCACGCTGCTGCTCATTGGCAGTGCGTGACCCGACAGCATCGATCTAAAAGATTATGAATCCTTTTTCTTTCTGCTTACCATTTTCTTGACCACTTTGTGTTCCCGTTTGCGGAATTCCTGCTCACCGGGGATCAGTTGCCGCCAGTCCGGTCCGCCGTGCGCTTTGGGGGTGCCGAACCGTTTCGGTGCCGCGAACGAGGATGAATCGGTGAACGCCTCCTGTTTGGTGAAGGAGTGGTCCCGTTTCTGCGTGGGGAATGCCCCGCGCTTCTTCGGACCGAACATGTCCCGCTTGCCGAACCCTCCTTCACGGCGGTCACCGCCGAACGAAGGACGCTTCCCGAAACCGCCCTCCCGTTTCCCTTTGCCGAACTGCTTCCGGTCCCCGAAACTCCGTTCGCCGGCCGGTGCGGTCCGCGGTTTGAAGGTATTGTCCGTTCCCGCATTGTTGAACGACCGCGGTTTGGAGAACTCCTTCCGTTCGCCCGCTTCACGCGGCTGATGCTCGGTCCGCTCGAACGAAGGCCGGCGTTCCGGACGGTGACTGTTGTCGTGACGGTCATCCTTACGGAAACCTTCCCGTCGGTCGTCGCGCTTGAATCCTTCTCTGCGTTCGGGCCGTGCGCCGAAACCGGGACGGCCGGTGCCGCTGCTTCGTTCGGGACGGCTGAAGCTCTTCCGTTCGGTCCTCGGACCGCTGCGGAATCCGCGGTGTTCGTTCCCGCCGGTCTCGAGCTCGCTCTTTTCCAGCGTCACTTCGGCGGAGGTGTAATCGAAGCCGGGATATTTCTTGATCTCGAACCGCTTGCCGATGAACTGTTCGATCTTCTTCACGTGGCGTGCTTCGCTCCGGGTGACGAACGTCAGTGCGTCGCCGGTGGTCTGCGCGCGTCCCGTCCGTCCGATGCGGTGGATGTAATCCTCCGCGAAGGTAGGGATGTCATAATTGATCACATGGGAGATGCCGTCCACATCGATGCCGCGGGCGGCAACATCCGTTGCCACCATCACTTTGTACTGTCCCTGCTTGAATCCTGCCAGCGCGCGCTGCCGCTGTGCCTGTGTCCGGTCCGAATGGATCGAGACCGCTTTGATGCCGTTCTTATGCAGGGTGGTGGAGACGCGTTCCGCGCCCACTTTGGTCTTGGAGAAGACCAGCACGCTGTCCAGTTCCTTCTCTTTCAGGATGTGGAGCAGCAGTGTCAGTTTCTTGTCGTCGTTCACGGAGAAGAAATGCTGCGTGACGGTGGTGGCCGGCGTGCGCCGTTCTCCGACCTCGATCAGTTCGGGACTCTTCTGGATATCCTTCACCAGCATCCGCACCTGTTTGGACATGGTGGCGGAGAAGAGCAGGGTCTGCCGCGTCTCCGGTGTCTGCTTGATGATCAGCCGCATATCGTCGATGAAGCCCATGTCGAACATCCGGTCCGCTTCATCCAGCACCAGCACCTCCACGTGGGAGAGGTTGACGCTGCGGCGTTCCAGGTGGTCGATCAGCCGCCCCGGGGTGGCGATCAGGATGTCCACACCGCGCGACAGATGGCGCAGCTGGTTCTGCATGTTCGTGCCGCCGTACACGGAGAGGGCGCGCAGCGAGAGGAACCGGCCGTATTGTTTCACGGCGTCCTCGATCTGCTGGGCCAGTTCGCGGGTCGGGGTCAGCACGAGTGCTTTGATGTGATGGGTCTTTTCGGTCTTTTCCGCCAGCCGGTTGAGGATGGGGAGCGTGAAGGCCGCCGTCTTGCCGGTGCCGGTCTGTGCGCAGCCGATGATATCCTTCCCGGCGACCGCGGCCGGGATGGCGCGTGCCTGGATCTCTGTCGGGGCGGTGTATCCGGTCGCAAGGATGCCTTGGACGAGGCGGTCATTCAGACCGAGGGCTTTGAAAGCCATGGTATTCTTCCTTTGAGGATGTGCACACTGTCTGGCAGTACGCGGTCCTGTCGGGAGGGAAGTGTTCCGTCCCCGGTGCTGCGCATGCGGCGGTGCATCGATCTATGTATATGTTGAAAAAAGACTCGCTGCTAAGGGATGCAGTGTGCGGAAGGGTTGACCTAATGCGAATTGCGATCTGAGAAGCGTGTCGTCTGTCCGCGGCTTCGTGTGAGGGGATTTCCTGTTCAGCGGCGGCGTTGCATATGTGCAACAGTTCAATATAGCGAAACTATCGGTGACTTCCTATTAATGTTTGTTAATAAGAAGGAACGGGAGGTGTATCGTGCAGCTCTTCTTGTTCTATGGTTTTTCTTGCGTATTGATTCATTGATTCAATGAGTCAATGAATCAATCTATTGGTTCTTCCATATCGGTTTTCTCTTCTCCACGAACGCTTTCATCCCTTCCTTTTGGTCCTCCGAATCGAACAGGTCGGCGAACGCTTTCCGCTCCGCGGCGATGCCGTCGGTCAGGGAGAGGTCATCCGCAGCATTCACCATCGCTTTGTTCGCGATCGACGCGAGCATCGGTTTCGCGGCGATCTTCTTCGCCATTGCTTTCGCCTCCTCCAGCAGGAACTCGTTCGGGACGACCTTGTTGACGAGTCCCCACTTCATCGCTTCCTCTGCACCGAACATGTCGCCGGTCAGCAGCAGTTCCATGGCGCGGTACTTGCCCATCGCGCGGGTGATGCGCTGCGATCCTCCCATGCCGGGGATCACGCCGAGATTGATCTCCGGCTGGCCGAACTTCGCCGACTCCGCCGCGATGATGATATCGCATGCCATCACCAGTTCGCATCCGCCGCCGAGGGCGAAGCCGCTTACCGCTGCAATGACCGGCTTCCGGATCGAACGCAGCTTCGTGAACGGTGCGAACTGATCGTCGCTGAACATCCGTGCCGCATCCTTCTCCATCATCTCTTTGATGTCCGCACCCGCGGCGAAGGCCTTCTCGCTCCCGGTGATCACCGAGCAGCGGACGTCGTTGTCGTTATCGAGCGCGGACAATGTCTCGAATAATTCCCGCAGCACCTGGGAATTGAGTGCGTTGAGCGCCTGCGGCCGGTTGAGCTGAATCAGGGCAAATCCGTCCTGTTTTGAAATGAGCAATGTTTCTGGTGTCATGATGGTCTCCGGTCAATGGTCTGTCGGAATATAGCGGTTGATGGCTCAAAGTGAAAGCAGGATTTCGCGATGACGTTCCTCCTCTTGCTTTCGGTCCTCCGTTCCGTGATATTTGTACCACGGGCACCGGTCATCAGCCTGTGAAAGGAGGAGGTATGGCACATCATATCGATCCTGTCACCGTTTCCAGGACGGCGGCACGCATCCTCAGTCTGCTGCTCTTCCTGCTCTGGGGCGCGTTCTTCGTCGAACATCTCTCCTGGTTCTCCACCGAATCACTCAACACGCCGCCGGTTCAGATCTGGTTCGCGCAGGGGGCGCACTTCCTTCTGCTCGCCGGATATCTTTCCTCGCTCCGGTGGGAGCGCATCGGAAGTCTGCTCATCACGGTGAATGCGGTCCTCTTCTTCGGCTATGCTGCCGGGACCAATGCCGTGCCGTTCATCATCGTGAGTATGTTCCCAGTGATGTTGTATGCCTATTGCTGGCATCGCGAACATCCGACGACCCGCATCGCTTCCTAGCAGTGGCCGTGCAGTGCGGGTGGCGTAGAAGGAGTGAGGATCGAAGAGTGAGCGGCGGAAGTGCGACGGAAGTATCCGGCCATCAGGCCGCGGTGCGCCGGTCCATGGATCCGGGCGGTGTGCGGACCGGTCTCAGTTCGTGACAGCCCGGATGAAATCGAACAGGATCGGCGTCACGGTGACATCGTCCTCATCCGTTTCTACCGAGAACAGATTGGCCTTCTTCTCGGTGAGGATCCGCAGGATGAATTGCCGTTCCCGCATCCCGCGGATCTCCAGTGTCCCCCGCGCCCGTTCCGGCACACCGTCACAGTTTACCCTGCTGTCCACCCCCAGAATATTCACGGTCAGTGTATCTCTGGACCATCCCTGCCGTAAGTAAATGCCGTAGTTCGAACAGCCAAAGGCCTTTGACGTCTGGACGAACATCACCGGCAGACCGTTGTGCATCTCCAGCCGGAACGTATAATCCTCTTTGTTCTTTTCCTTGGTATCCTTGGCGGGCAGCAGAAGGAGCAGGGCGAGCAGAGCGATCTTCATGGCAATCCTGATTTCGTTTATATAATATAGAGGAAGAGGGGTCGAAAAACAATCAGGATGCCCCCAACCTTTTTCCATTGACGCAAGTCCAACCAATAAACGCGGCCGAATGACACAAACAGACGATGAACTGATACGACGCTCCCAGGCGGGGGATCCCTCAGCCTTCGAGCAGCTCATCTTCCGGTATGACCGGAATGTGCTCGCCATTGCGGCCCGGTTCACGCAGAGCCCGGACGATGCGAAGGATATCTATCAGGAATCGCTCATCCGTGTCTATAAAGGACTCGCCGGATTCGAGCAGAAGAGCGAGTTCACCACCTGGCTCTACCGCATCGTGACGAATGTCTGCCTGACGTACAAGGAGCGGAAGCGGAGGATGAACACCGTCCCGCTCGAAGAGGAGGGGGAGGAAGCGGGCGGCAGCATACCTTCGGGAGCAGCGGGTTCGGATGCCGCACTCCACAGCGAGGAGATCGACCGGAGGATCCGCAGCGCGCTGCAGGAACTCTCCCCGAAACAGCGGCTCGTCTTCACACTCCGGCATTATCAGGAGTACAAGGTGAAGGAGATCGCGGTGATGATGGAATGTGCGGAAGGAACGGTGAAGAAATACCTGTTCGAGGCGACGCAGCGGATGCGCGACCGTTTACATGACCTGTATGAGTGACCTATGAAGAATGAACGGATCAAAGAAATGATGCTCCTCTCCCTCTATGGGGAGCTGAGCAGCGAGGACCAGAAAGAGCTGGACGAGTATCTGAAGAAGCATCCCGACGCAAAGAAGGAATTCCGCGACTGGAAACGCTTCGGCACGTTCATCTCCGAACAGACACCCCCTGCGGTCGCCGATGACCTGCTGACCGATGCGCGCACGCAGCTCCGCTCCGCGCTCCGTGCCGAGCGGAACCGCCGCTCCTTCCGCACCCGTCTGCAGGATGCCGCGGCCGGATTCTTCCGTCCTGCCGTCGCCGTGAGCAGCGCCGGCATGCTCTCGCTCGGCCTGCTGCTCGGCTACTGCTCGTTCGCACCGTCCGGCACCGAGCCGTTCGTGGTGCTGCAGACCGTGGCGGATGGACCGAAGGAGGAGGGAAGGACCACTATCGAGGATATCCGGTTCATCGACAGCGATGCATCGGATGGGGAAGTGGAGTTCGAATTCAATGCTGTGGCGCCGGTGCACATCAAAGGAAAGGTGGACGACCCGGAGATCCAGCGGCTGCTGACCCATGCGCTGCTGAACGAATCGAATGCCGGCGTCCGGCTCTCCAGCATGCAGCTCATCCGGGACCAGGCGGCCGATAAACGGTCCGTCGATCCTGCGGTGAAGGCCGCCCTCATCACCTCCCTCAAGTCCGATGCCAATCCCGGCGTGCGGAACGAAGCACTGCGCGTGCTGCAGCAGTACGGGTTCGATGATGAACTCCGGGATGCATTGCTGCATGTCATCGCCCATGATGAGAATTCCGGCCTGCGGGTCGCTGCCATCAATGCGCTCGAACTGGCGCGGATGGAAGGGAACCGGCTCGATGCATCGGCAGTGAAAGCGTTGAAAGAACAGATCGAAAAGGAAAAGAACAGTTACATCCGCAATCGTGCGGTCAATCTAGTGAAGGAGATCTATCAATGAGAACACAATGGTTCGCAACACTCGCGCTGCTGGTGATGGTCACCGGCGCAATGGCGGCGGACGGACAGGGAACCTCCGCTCCGAAAGCACCCAAAGCCCCGGCGCCGGCATCGTACGGCAGCGGCAGTTCGAATGCCATGGCGGCATCCACAACGGCACAGACACGCTCCGAACAGACCTTCAACGTCGGGAAGAACAGCGCGCTTGATATCTCGGTCTCCGGCTGCGAGATCGTCATCCGCGCGTGGGAGAAGAACGTCATCGAAGTGACAGTGGAAGGGTTGGATGAGGAGGACCTGGAGTATGTGAAGATGAAACAGAACGGTGATGAGGTGACCGTCACCTACCGGCCCAAGTGGAACACCCGCGGCGGGGGACGGTTCGAGGTCTCCGTTCCGTCGCAGACCAAGCTGGATATGAACACCTCCGGCGGCAACATCGAACTCGTCGGGACACTGTCCGGTGATGCCATCGGACACACCTCCGGCGGCGACATCACCATCGACAAGATTAAAGGGACCGTCCGCATGACCACCTCCGGCGGTGATATCCGCACCGGTGACATCGAAGGGAAGGCGGAACTCCGCACCTCGGGCGGGAATATCACGATCGCGAACGTCAATGGAGAATCGACCGTCAATACCTCCGGTGGCGATATCCGCATCGGCAATATCGCAAAGAAACTCGATGCCCGCACTTCCGGCGGTGATATCGAAGTGGGGGATATCGGCGGTGATGCGAATGTCGGTACCTCCGGCGGAGATATCCGCGTCGGAAAGGTCTCCGGGAACGCGTACCTCCGCACGGCCGGCGGCGATCTGAAACTTCTCGGTGCCTCCGGAACGGTGGAAGCCCGCACCTCCGGCGGTGACATCGATCTGAAGAATATCACCGGCTCCATTGAAGCCAGTACGGCCGGCGGTGACATCACGGCCGAACTGAATCCGTCCGGAAAAGGGGAATCACAGCTCAAGACTGCCGGCGGCGATATCCGTCTCTGGCTCCCTGCTTCTGCAAAGGCATCAGTGGAAGCGACCATCCGTATCCGTGACAACGGCGGCTGGGGCGGTTCCTCCAAACGCTCCAAATACGAAGTACGCTCCGATTTCCCCTCCCTTTCCTATGATAAGGACGGTGACCGGGACGAGATCCGTGCGCGATACCAGCTGAACGGCGGCGGCGAAGTGATCACTCTGGAAGCGACCAACGGCTATATCGATATCAAGAAGAGATAATAGACAATTGTCATGCAACATTGCACCCGAAAGCGGCGTAGCGAGTAAGCTAGAGCCGCTTTCGAGTTCTAACAAAGGGAGGAATATGGTTCGAATGATACGCTGTGCAGTTCTGGTGGTCGTTGCAGCCGCTGCATTGAATGCAGCTCAGGTGAAGGCCGTGAAACTGTCGCAGCCCGTCGCAGTGGATGGAAGGCTGACGGAAGCGGTCTGGAGCATCGCTCCTGCGGTCACCGAGTTCACACAACGGGAACCGAATCAGGGGACATCGCCGTCCGAGCGTTCGGAAGTGTGGGTCGCGTATGATGATGATGCACTGTACATCGCAGCGCGTCTCTATGATTCCTCCCCGGATTCCATCATGGCACTGCTCGATCGGCGTGACAACCTGAGCACCGCCGACTGGTTCGGCGTCTTCCTCGATCCGTACCGGGATAAACGGTCCGGCAACTACTTCGTCCTCGGTCCCTCCGGCACGATGGCGGACGGCGTTCTCTATAATGATGATTGGGATGATGATGACTGGGACGGTGTCTGGGAAGGACGTTCGTCCATCGATGAGAAAGGGTGGACCGTCGAGATGCGCATCCCGTTCTCGCAGCTCCGCTTCACGGAGAAGGATCAGCAGGTGTGGGGGATCAATTTCCGGCGCGATATCGGCCGGAGGAATGAGACCAGTTATCTTGTCTATACACCGAGAATGGAGAGCGGATATGTCTCCCGCTTCCCGGAACTGGTCGGCATCGAAGGGATCAAGCCGGCCAATGCACTGGAGATCCTTCCGTTCATGACAACGAAAGCAGAGTTCACCCATCCTGCTCCCGGTGATCCGTTCAACAATGGCTCCCGCTATACACCCGAGGCCGGTGCCGATCTCCGGTACGGACTCTCCTCTAACCTCATCCTCATCGGCACTGTCAATCCGGACTTCGGTCAGGTGGAGGTCGATCCCGCCGTCGTCAATCTCTCGGATGTGGAATCGTTCTTCAGCGAGAAGCGTCCTTTCTTTGTGGAAGGGGCGAATATCTTCACCAATTATGGTCAGGGCGGGGGACGCAATTTCTGGAACTTCAACTTCCCGTACACCACTCCATTCTACAGCCGCCGTATCGGCCGTTCACCGCACGGTAACGATACGCTCGGCGGAGCTGATTTCTACCACCAGCCCTTCGCGACCCGCATCCTCGGAGCTGGGAAGGTGACCGGCAAAGTAGGTGATGGATGGAACGTCGGCACGATCCATGCCGTGACCGCACGGGAATTCGCGGATTATAAGGTCGGCACCCTCCGCAGTGAAGCCGAAGTGGAACCTTCCACCTATTACGGTGTGGGACGTGTGCAGCGTGATTTCAATGACGGCAGGCAGGGACTCGGGATCCTCGGCACCTATACGCACCGTGAGTTCTCAGACCAGTCGCTCCGCAGCGGCCTCAACAACAGCGGTTCCTTCGTCGGTCTGGATGGCTGGACCTTCCTCGATACAGGGAAGACCTGGGTCGTCACCGGCTATACGAATCTCTCCCATGTGGAAGGCACCCGCGAACGGATGACGGCACTGCAGCGGAATTCGCAGCATTACTTCCAGCGGCCCGATGCGTCGCATGTGGATGTCGATACGAATGCCACCTCGATGACCGGCCTTGCCGGACGTTTCTATCTGATCAAGCAGCAGGGGAATTTCTTCTTCAATTCCTCGCTCGGGTTCATCGACCCGAAATACGAGGTGAACGACCTCGGCTTCCAGTCCCGCGCTGATGTCATCAACATGCACGCCGGCGGCGGATATAACTGGAGCGAGCCGGACGGGCTCTTCCGGCGCAAGGAACTCGGCGGCGGTTTCGGACAGAGTTTCGATTTCCAGAAGAACCTCATCCACCGCGTGTTGGTCCATTTCGGATTCGTCCAGTTCATGAACTACTATTCCATCAACTGGAACTTCGCCGTCAATCCCACGACCACGCTCAGCAACCGCCGCACGCGCGGAGGTCCCTTGACAGTCAATCCCAAAGGATGGGAGATCAATCTCAACGCCAGCTCGGATTACAGCAAAGAGGTGGTGGTGGAGATGTTCGGCTATACCTACCAGTCCGGTGAATCGGATAGGAAGAGCGCCGGATTCTGGATCCAGTATCGTCCTGCTCCGAATGTGAACCTCTCTATCGGTCCGGACTTCACGGATGAAGTGAGTAAAGTGGCGTACGGCGGCGGGGATTATGCGGATCCGACAGCGAACCTGACCTTCGGCAGACGCTATCTGTTCAGCGAGCTTGCCTACAAAGAGATCTCGGCGAACATCCGTCTGAACTGGACCTTCACTCCGACGCTCAGTCTGCAGTTGTACATGCAGCCGCTCCTCTCGTCCGGACGGTACAGTAATTTCAAGCAGCTGGTCCGGCCCTCATCCGCTGAGTATCTGGTCTACGGCACATCCGGTTCCACCATTACAAAGAGCGGCAGTGATTATACGGTCGATCCGGACGGCGCGGGGGCCGGTGCGTCGTACACATTCAGCGATCCGAATTTCAATTTCAAGTCGCTCCGCGGCAATGCCGTGCTGCGGTGGGAGTATCTGCCCGGCTCCGCACTCTATTTCGTCTGGACGCAGAACCGCAGCGATTTCGAGAACATCGGCGAGATGGAACTCGGGCGCTCGATCGATCGTCTTGTCAGCGCGAAGGCGGACAATATCTTCCTGATGAAGATGAGCTACTACTTCAATATGTGATCCGCGCGTCCAGGTGCTGACGGCAAAAAAATGCCGTAGAATTCGACGATAATTTTGTATTTTTATCGGAGAATACTACGGCAGATTTTTTTTATGACCTACGAACGATCGAACGAATACTGGACCACGGCAGCAGTGACCGCTGTTGCATTCTTCATCTACCGCATCACCATGGCGCCCACCGTCGGCTACATCGACAGCGGCGAACTGGCTGCGGTGGCCTCCACACTCGGTAACGCGCACTCCACCGGCTATCCGCTGTACACCATCCTCGGCCGGTTCTTCTCCATGCTTCCTGTTGCAGAGACGGTCATTCTTCGGCTGAATATCCTTTCTGCCGTACTCACTGCTGCAGCTGCCGGGGTCTTCTTCCTCTTGGTGATAGAATTGATGCGGGAGAAAGGGAGGACGGTACATCCCGCGCAGGCCATCGCTGCTGCCGTTTCTTCGCTTTTATTGGCATTTTCGAGGACTTTTTGGCTTCAGGGCGTATCTGCAGAAGTCTATGCACTTCACCTTCTGCTGATCACGCTGGTCCTGCTCTGGTTCGTGAAAGCGGTCCGCACCGGTGAGGCGCGGTGGTGGTTCTTGTTCGCCTTCTGCGTCGGACTGTCGTTCACCAATCATATGACCACCATCCTGCTGGCGCCCGCATTGTTGTACTGGTTCTTCGCAGAGCACGGCTGGAGCAAAGCGGCGTTCAGACGGATCGGACAGTTGTCCCTGCCGTTCATTGCCGGACTCTCCGTCTATCTGTATCTGCCGCTGCGCGCATCCTCTCATCCTCCGTTCAACTGGGGCGATCCGCAGACCATCGAATCATTCTGGCGTCATGTTACCGGCAAGCAGTTCCGCGTCTGGATGTTCTCCGGCAGTGATGTCATCCGGAAACAGTTCGACCATTTCACATCGAACCTTCCGCTGGAGTTCCATCCGGCCGTCTTGCTGATTGCGGTCATCGGTGCCGCCGTGCTGCTCGTCCGCAGCCGCCGGTTGTTCGTTGTGTCGCTCATCCTCTTCGTCACCTGCATCGCATACTCTGTCAACTATGATATCCATGATATCGACACCTACTTCCTCCTGGCATTCCTGGTGATCGCTCTCTGGTCCGCGTTCGGCATCGCATTCCTGCTGGACCGGTTCGAGGGTCGTACGGCGCGTGCGGTAATGGTTGCAGCGGTGATCGCACTTATTCCGCTCCAGACCGCCTCCAGGTGGGAGGCTGCAGACCAGAGCCGCAATACGATGGCAGCGGAGTATACCAGGAGTATCCTTGCATCGTTGCCGCCGAATGCAGTGGTTATCTCCGCACAGTGGGATTACTTCGTTTCTCCGTCCTATTATTTCCAGCATATCGAGAAGGTACGGCCGGATGTGATCGTGCTGGATAAGGAACTGTTCCGCCGTTCCTGGTATTTCCCGCAGCTGCAGACCAGCTATCCTGAGCTGATGCAGCGGTCACAGCAGGAGGTTGCGGCGTTCCTGCCGGAACTCCACAAGTTCGAACAGGATCTGCCGTACGATCCCGCCGTGATCGAAGGGCGGTATGCAGCACTGCTGCGCAGTTTCCTGCCCGGGGTCCCGGAGACGCCGGTCTACGTTACACCGGAGATCGAGCCGCAGTATCTGCCCGGCTACCTTCGTATCCCCGAAGGATTCCTGTTCCGTCTCACCCGTGATACGCTCTATCGGCCGGTCGAAATGCCGGATACTGAAGTACAGCCGTACGGCGGGACGGACAAGTATTCCGCCGGACTCCGGAGTATCATGGCGAATGCCCATTTATATAGAGCGGCCTACGAACGGTATTACGGGAAGGACTCCCTCGCACAGATTTTCACTCAAAAAGCCTCAAAATTCACTGCTTTCCCACCCTCCTCGGTTAGCAATTTTTAACGCAGTGTGTGTTGACTTTCTGGCAAAAAAGTATATATTTGTTAACTCCGCCACAATGCCTTTTCGAGAGACCTCTTGTTATTGGGGTTTTTGGAAAATGTGTTCGGTTGTTGGCTGATCAGTATCGCTGGCGTAGCTCAGTTGGTAGAGCAGCTGACTTGTAATCAGCAGGTCACCAGTTCAAGTCTGGTCGCCAGCTCCAAGATTCGGTTCTTGGCTTGGGTAGGTAGCGAAGTGGTTAAACGCAACAGACTGTAAATCTGTCGCCCTCGGGCTTCGGAGGTTCGAATCCTTCCCTACCCACATTCTAGCTGTCAATACTAGTTTGAATTGCTTGCGTAGCTCAGTTGGTAGAGCACGTCCTTGGTAAGGACGAGGTCACCGGTTCAATCCCGGTCGCAAGCTCAACATCACGAACGCCGGTACGGCCGGTTCCGCCCGATCATCGGGGACCGCCGCTGCCCTCCTGACACCGGCCGATGGGCTCCTTGAAAATGCGGAAGTAACTCAGTTGGTAGAGTCACAGCCTTCCAAGCTGTTGGTCGCGGGTTCGAGTCCCGTCTTCCGCTCTGGAATACATGCATGATGAAGTGAAAGGTTCAAGAAAAAGGAAAGAAGTATGAGAGACATTATCACCCTCGAGTGCACCGTTTGCAAGGAGCGCAACTACTCCACCACGAAGAACAAGAAGAAACAGACCAACCGTGTGGAGTACAAGAAGTACTGCCCCCGCTGCAACAAACACACAATCCACAAAGAAACCAAGTAAATTTCGTACGGGTGTAGCTCAATTGGTAGAGTAGCGGTCTCCAAAACCGTCGGTTGGGGGTTCGAGTCCCTCCGCGCCTGCCATAAACTTCCATGAAAAATCCCTTTCGCAGCACCCGCATCTTCCTCGGTGAAATGGTGGGTGAACTTCAGAAAGCGACCTGGCCCACCAAGGCCGAGCTGCGCGACTCCACGGTCGTGGTGGTGGTGGCCGCGCTCATATTGGGCCTGTTCACCAGCATCAGCGACTTTTCGCTGACGCAGGTCGTCATCCTCTTCACCGATCTGGTGAGCTGAGCCCGCGAGCACCGCCATGCCTGCACCAACGACCGCTCCCGCCGGCGCCCAATGGTTTGCGCTGCACACCCTCTCCGGCCAGGAGAACAAGGTGAAGCTGTACATCGACAAGTTCAAGAAGGCGGAGGAACTCGACGAGTACATCTTCGAGGTCCTGTTGCCGACCGAGGTCGTGTCGGAAGTGAAGGGCGGCAAGAAATCGACGAAGGTGCGGAAGCTTTATCCGGGCTACGTATTCATCCAGGCCAAACTTTACGGCGACGATGGCAAGCTGATCAACAAGCCGTGGTACTTCGTGAAGGAGACCACCGGAGTGATCGGTTTTGTCGGTGGCGATCGTCCGGCGGCCCTGCGGCAGTCGGAGATCGACGAAATCTACGCACGAATCGAGGCTGCCAGCGGCAAGGAGGTGCCCAAGGTGCAGTACGCGGTGGGCGAAGAGGTCAAGATCACCGATGGCGCCTTCGCTTCGCTTTCCGGTCGGATCGACGAAATCGATCCGGAGCGGGGCAAGCTGAAGGTCTCCGTTTCCATTTTCGGCCGCTTTACACCGGTCGAACTCGAATACTGGCAGGTCCAGCGTCTCACCGAGTGAGGGCCGCCGCGGCTTCCGCCCGTTCGAATTAATCAACCCGCTTCCCGACGTTTTCATTTTCTCCCATGGCCAAGAAGATCCAAGGATACATCCGCCTTCAGTTGCCAGCCGGTGCCGCCAATCCAGCGCCGCCGGTAGGCCCCGCCCTCGGCGCGCAGGGCGTCAACATCATGGCGTTTTGCAAGGAGTTCAACGCCCGCACGAAGGACCAGAACGGGATGATCCTTCCGGTTGTCATCACCGTCTTCACGGACAAGAGCTTCACGTTCATCCTGAAGTCTCCGCCGGCTTCGGTGCTGCTGAAGAAGGCCGCCAATATCGCCAGTGGTTCGGCCAAGCCCAACCAAGACAAGGTTGGCAAGGTCACACGGAAGCAGCTGCTCGAAATCTATAACATCAAGAAGAATGACCTGAATGCCACGACGCCGGAAGCCGGCATCAAGGTCATCGCCGGCACTGCCCGAAACATGGGCATCGAGGTCGTCGACTGAAAACTTCCTTCGGCTCGATCGGTCCGCCGTCATGAATTCGGCTGGATGCTTTCGAGTGCAGGAGAATCGCCAAAACCACCCAGCGGGAGTCCCTCCGGACGATTGCACCGCAAGGAGTAAGAATGCCAAAAAAACACAGCAAACGATACAACAGCGCCGTCAAAGTCGCTGATCTCAGCAAGGATTACCCGCTGAAAGAAGCGGTCGAGATCCTGGCTAGGTTCCCCAAGGCAAAGTTCGACGAGACGGTCGAGCTTTCCTTTCGCCTGGGCGTCGATGCCACGTCGGGCGAACAAAACGTGCGTGGCACGACGCCGCTGCCCAACGGTTCCGGCAAGAAGGTTCGGGTTCTCGTCTTCACCGACGATCCCCAGAAGGCGCTGGCAGCGGGCGCGGACCACGCGGGGTTGCAGGACTTGATGGCCAAGATCACCGGCGGCTGGCTGGATTTCGATGTCGCGATTGCGACCACCGAGGCAATGAAGCAGGTCCGCACCCTCGCGCGTGTCCTCGGTCCCAAGGGCCTCATGCCCAATCCAAAGGCGGGTACGGTGACGGATGACATTGCCGGTGGCATCAAGGCGGTGAAAGCCGGTCGCGTGGAGTTCAAGATGGACAAGACCGCCAACATCGGGGTCGGCATCGGCAAGCGTTCTTTCACGCCCGCCCAGATTCTCGAAAACGCCGCCACCGTGCTCGAAGCGGTGGGTAAGGCCAAACCGAACACCTTCAAGGGCGGTCAGTTCATCAAGAGTGTGACCATCTCCTCGAGCATGAGCCCGAGCGTGAAGGTCGCATCCACCGAATTCAGCAAGTACTGAGGAGCCCGACCATGAGAGCCGAAAAACAATACCTGGTAGCCGAGGTCGATACGCACCTCAAGAAGAGCGACTACGTCATTCTGACAAACTTCACCAAAGTCACCGTCGCCGATACCGCGGAGTTGCGCAAGCGGTTGGCGGCGGAGAAGGCGGAATTTCACGTCGTCAAGAACAGCTCCCTGCGGGTGGCCGCCAAGGCCCTCGGCCTGCCCGATCTCGAGGCGTCCCTCACCGGACCGACGGCCATCGTCGTCGGAGGCCGCAATTCCGCGGGGGTCGCCAAGGTGCTGAAGAAGTTCTTCGATGAGAAGCAGAAGCTGGAGATCAAGGTCGGCGTGATGGAGAAGAAACTCATCAGTGCCGCGGATCTGGCCCAGATTGCCTCCCTGCCGTCGTTCGAGGCCCTCCGGGCGCAGTTCCTCGGATTGCTCACCAGCAACGCCGCGGCTTTC
This sequence comes from Bacteroidota bacterium, assembly GCA_013361065.1. Classification (GTDB taxonomy): domain Bacteria; phylum Bacteroidota; class Ignavibacteria; order UBA10030; family UBA8401; genus UBA8401. Next base: position 331 of record JABWAK010000007.1, on the reverse strand, counting down.
GTCCGTGTGCTCGACGCTCGCGTCAAGCAGCAACAGCCCGCCGCGCCGGCCGCTTGATTCAACCCACCATCCGTTCAACCGAAACCTTTCCCCGGTCCGTCCGGGAAAAATCCAAAGTGGCCGGCTAGGGGATACGTCTCTTAAACGCGTTTCATCCTTCGAAACCGCTAGCCCGCCCGAGGAGCAGTCATCATGAGCAACATCACCAAGGATCAAGTCATCGAGTGGCTTTCGAGCCAGTCGGTCATCGAACTCGCCGCGCTGGTCAAGGACCTCGAAGGCAAGTGGGGCGTTTCCGCCGCCGCCGCGGTCGCCGCCGCACCGGCCGGGG
>JABWAK010000096.1 GCA_013361065.1 Bacteroidota bacterium | reverse complement strand
CTCCAGTTCGCAGATGTTCAGCACATCCTCCACTGTGAGCGGTTCGAAGTACAGTTTGTCGGTCGTGTCGTAGTCGGTCGAGACGGTCTCCGGATTGCAGTTGACCATGATGGTCTCGTACCCTTCCGCGCGGAGCGACTTCACGCCGTGCACGCAGCAGTAATCGAACTCGATCCCCTGTCCGATGCGGTTCGGTCCGCCGCCGAGTATGATCACTTTCTTCTTGGAGGAACGGACCGATTCGTTCTCCTGGTCGTAGGTGGAATAATGGTACGGGGTGTTCGATTCGAACTCCGCCGCGCAGGTATCGACCATCTTATAGACCGGCAGCACCTTGAGTTCCTTCCGCCGTGCACGCACCGCCGCCTCGTCCGACTTCCAGAGATGTGCCAATTGACGGTCCGAGAACCCGTACTTCTTCGCCTGCCGCAGCTGGTCCGCCGTTGCGGAGGCCAGAGTGAGTTTCTTCAATTCCCCTTCCATCGTCACGATCTGCTGGATGTTGAAGAGGAACCAGGGATCGACCTTGGTCAGTCCGTGCACATCGTCGATGGAGAGTCCGAGCAGGAAGGCATAGCGGATGAAGAAGATATTGTTCGCTTTCGGTCTGCGGAGCTGCTCTTTCACTTTCTTGATCCATGCCGTCCGCTGCGATTTCGTCAGTGCCTCGATCTCGAAATGATCCTTCCCGTCCGCACCGAGTCCGAAGCGTCCCTGCTCCAACGAGCGGAGGGTCTTCTGGAGCGCTTCCTTGAAGGTGCGTCCGAACGCCATCGCTTCGCCGACCGATTTCATCTGCACACCGAGCGTATCGTCCACCCCTTTGAACTTCTCGAAGTCCCAGCGCGGGATCTTCACCACGGTATAATCGATGGTCGGTTCGAAAGAGGCAGGGGTGAGCCGGGTGATGTCATTGGGGATCTCGTCCAGCGTATATCCAACGGCGAGTTTCGCGGCGATCTTGGCGATGGGGAATCCGGTCGCTTTGGACGCGAGGGCGGAACTGCGCGAGACGCGCGGGTTCATCTCGATCACGTACATCTTGCCGTTGGCCGGGTTCATGGAGAACTGCACGTTGGAGCCGCCGGTGTCGACGCCGATGGCGCGCATCACCTTCAGCGCGGCATCGCGCATGTACTGGTATTCCTTGTCCGTCAGCGTCTGGGCCGGCGCCACGGTGATGGAGTCGCCGGTGTGGACCCCCATCGGATCGAAGTTCTCGATGGAGCAGATGATGACGACGTTATCCTTCGTATCGCGCATCACCTCCAGCTCGTATTCCTTCCAGCCGAGCACCGATTCCTCCACGAGCACCTCGTGCGTGGGACTCTGGATGAGACCGTTCTCCACGATCGACTTGAACTCCTCGATGTTGTAGGCGATACCGCCGCCGCTCCCGCCCATGGTGAATGAAGGACGGATGATGATGGGGAAATTGCCGATCCCCTGCGCTACTTTCAGTGCTTCCTCGATGGAGTAGACGAAGCCGCCTCGCGGCATCTCCAGTCCCACCTCCAGCATCGTCTTCTTGAACAGCTGCCGGTCTTCCGCTTTCCGGATGGACTGCAGATTCGCGCCGATCAGTTCCACGTTGTACTTCTCCAGCACACCCCGTTCCGCCAGCGCCACCGCAGTGTTCAGTGCGGTCTGTCCGCCCATGGTCGGCAGGATGGCATCAGGCCGTTCCTTCTCGATGATCATCTCCACGAAATCGGGTGTGATCGGTTCGATATAGGTGGCATCCGCCAGCTCCGGATCGGTCATGATCGTGGCGGGGTTGCTGTTGATGAGGATGATGCGGTATCCCTCCTCCCGCAGCACTTTACAGGCCTGGGTGCCGGAATAGTCGAACTCGCACGCTTGTCCGATGACGATCGGGCCGCTGCCGATGATGAGGATGGAACGGATATCGGTACGTTTTGGCATTGCTCTCGATTGGTGGAGTGGTCGGTACGATACAGAAAAACCTCCGCGGCGTGGACCAACGGAGGTTTTCAGTGGTGGTCCAGTAAAAATACATATTTTCCCAGAACATTACAATTCCCAGTTGCATCTCTTTTTTTGTCTTTCTATCATAGCACAACTTTTCAGGAGAAGACGCATGTCCGGACATCCCGTTCGACTCAAAGATCTCTTCAACACCGCCGTGATCGTTGCCGCGCTCGGGTATTTCGTGGACATCTACGATCTGATCCTTTTCAGTATCGTGCGGGTCCCCAGTCTGCGGGACCTGGGACTGACGCCGCAGCAGATCACGGACCAGGGTCTGTTGCTGCTGAACGTGCAGATGTTTGGGATGCTGCTCGGCGGGATCCTGTGGGGAGTGCTGGGGGACAAGAAGGGACGCATCCAGCTGCTGTTCGGGTCGATCTTCCTTTATTCCGTCGCGAACATCGCGAACGGACTGGTCGATTCCATCGAGATGTATGCGGTGCTACGCTTCATTGCCGGCATCGGGCTGGCCGGGGAACTGGGGGGCGGCATCACGCTGGTAGCGGAGATCATGCCGAAGGAGACACGCGGATACGGCACGATGATCATTGCCACGGTCGGCGTGGCCGGCGCGGTACTGGCATACTACATCGTTGAGCATTTCGACTGGAGGAACGCCTATTTCATCGGCGGCGGGCTCGGTCTGGCGCTGCTCGTGCTGCGGGTGAGCGTCTATGAATCGGGGATGTTCAATGCCGTCAAGGAATCGAAGGTGGAGCGGGGGAATTTCTTCAGTCTGTTCACCCACAAGGAACGCTTCCTCCGCTACATGAAGTGCGTCCTCATCGGCCTTCCCACCTGGTACTGCATCGGCATCCTGGTGACGCTCTCGCCGGAGTTCGCCAAAGCGCTGCAGATCGACGGCTCGGTCGCGGCAGGGCGTGCGGTGATGTTCTTCTATCTCGGACTGATCCCGGGTGATTTCCTGAGCGGCCTGCTCAGCCAGCTGATGAAGAGCCGTCGCCGGGTGGTCCTGATGTTCCTGCTGCTGAACTGCGCCGCTGTGGCGGCCTTCTTCCTCTCGAACGGCAGCACCGCCGATACGCTCTACGGTATCAGTTTTTTCCTCGGCTTCAGCGTCGGCTACTGGGCGATCTTCGTCACCAATGCTGCGGAACAGTTCGGCACGAACCTGCGTGCCACGGTCGCCACCACCGTTCCCAATATGGCGCGGGGCGCCACCGTTCCGATCTCCATCGCCTTCACTTATGCTGCCTCTTCGTTCGGGATGCTGGCCGGCGGTGCACTCATCGGCATCCTCTGCCTCTCCATCGCCTTCTACGCCCTTTATCATCTGGAGGAGACATTCGGCAGGGACCTGGACTTCATCGAACAGTGAGAAACGACGAAGCCGCTCCTCAGAGCGGCTTCATTGTTTTTGGACCTTGGTTGTTCCCTATTTCATCAGGGTCAGCTTGTGCGTGCGTGTGAAATTCCCCGCCTGCATCCTGTAGAGATAGACCCCGCTGGAATGTCCCGCCCCGTTGAACTGTACCGTATGGATCCCGGCCTCATGCATCCCCTTCGCGAGGACGGCCACTTCCCTGCCGAGCAGATCGAAGACGCTCACCCTGACCGGACCGGACACAGGCACATGATACCGGATGGTCGTGGAGGGATTGAACGGATTGGGATAATTCTGTTCCAGCTGATAGGCGGACGGGACCGCCGAACCATCCCTCTCCACGGACAACTGCAGGCCATCCCCGAACTCCACATCATCGACCGCTGAATCGAAGATGCTCGTCACGCCGCCGTCGAAGGCGACGAACCGGATCCGCATCCGGTCCGTTGCCGCGAGCACATCTTTCACGCCGATCCTGTACTGCTTCCAGAACGGCAGCTTCCCGGCGATACCGAGGGCTCGTTTCCAGCTGTTCCCGCCGTCATTGCTCAGTTCCACGAACATGGTATCATCCTTCGCGGCGGACAATGAATTGAAGAAGTTCCAGAAGGTGAATGACGGTTCGGTCATACCGGCGAGGCTCACGACCGGAGAGGTGAGTGTGGTACGGTACTCCACATAATCGGAGGTAACTGGGGTCGCACCGGTCACATAGAGCCTAGTCCCGACAGCAGAGTGGTCCGTAGCCGGCTGAAGTGTATCTTTGCCGAAGACGGCCGCCACCGCTGCAGAGCGTTTCCAGATCCCGGTGGTGCCTGAGTCCGACGGACTCCCGACACTCCACCCTAGGTCCGATTCGAAGTTATCGGTCCGCTGCGGCGTGAGCTGCAACTGCACCGGATTGTTCACCCCGGCATTGATCGTCACGGAGAGCGATTCGGGAGCGAATCCCCATTGTGCGGCGCGGACGGTATAGGTTCCGCTCGCCAGCAGTGCCGGCACGAAGAACGCACCGGTGGAATCGGTCGTGCCGGAGACCGGGGTATCATCGATCTTGACGGAAAGGTACTTCACCGGTGTGCCGGACTGTTTGGTGACCGCGTTCACCGTCAGCGAGCCGGTCTGCACCGGCTTCATCACCACCTCCTGCTGCACCAGGGAATCGTAGATCATCGTGATCTTCTTCGTAACGGAGCGGTAGCCGGAATTGAAGGTCGATTTATGCAGCGCAATGGTGACCGTATCGGTCACCGCACCGAACTGCACCTTGCCGTCCTGATCCGTGATGAACGGCTCATAATATCCCGGCACGGTGACCGCCACGCCGCTGATCGGGGCATTGGTGACGGAATCGCGCACGGTTAGCACGGTACGCGCCGCCCGCACCGTACCGTTCTGACCGGCGAACCGGATGACGAACAATCCGCCCGACATATCCGAGATGATCACTTTATTGGAATTGAAGTACGGGAAGGTCCCCCATGCACCGACGTAATTGTTCACTGAGCCGATATACGTATCATAGTGGGCTACCTCCACCGGGATCGCGGGATACTTGATGTCCAGGATCCGCACCCCTTCGGAGTAATGCGCGAGATACCCGTACTTCCCTTTCAGATGGATGTTGTGCACGATGGTATTCGGACGGGCCACATACGTGCCGACCAGTTTCAGGTCGGTGATATCGGACCGGTCCCAGATGCGGAGGATGTTCCCGTTCGGACCGCTGTTGATCTCATCGGTGGTGAAGACATACCGTTTATCATCGGTCACATCCGTGTTGTGCGTACCCGAGTACGGATAGTTGGTGATGCTCACGCGGGTGGGTTTCGCTTTGTTCACGGCGCTGATGATATCGATCCCCTGTCCGTAGATCGCCGCTGCATAGATGGTGTCGTTCTTGATAACGCAGTCGTGCACGTACTGTGCCTGGTACTCACCCACATACACCGGGTGGACGGGGTCTGTCAGATCGAGGATGACGATTCCGCCGCTCTTGTACTGGGAACCGCTGATGTAGAGGTACTTCCCTTCGATGGAGATGGTGTGTCCGGTCGGCACCTGTGCCGTAGTGATGGTGTTCACCAGTTTCATCGAATCGAGATCGATGATCTGCAATCCTGCCCCGCTCCCTTCGGTGACCACATACGCATACTTCTGGTAGACCTTCATCTCGCGCCATCCGGAGTTCGGTCCGGGGATGAACGCCACTTCCTTCAGCGTGTCGGAGGTGATATCCACGATCTGTGTGCCGGTGAAGCAGCCGATGATGGCGTACTCCTTCCCGTTCGGCGCATTGTATCCCCAGCATTGGGAATAGCCGCTCGTTCCGCGTGTCCGCATCTGGCCGATGAACTGGACATTGCTTCCCCCCTGCGCATGCAGCACTTCGGCCGCCAGGAACAGTACGGCCATCAGGTACAGTGATTTCATTCGATCCTCGTTGTGATTGGGTTATTTGATGAGCGACATCCGGCGGTATTCCGTTACCGAACGGTCCGGGAACCGCGCCGTACATCGCAACAGATACGCTCCGGACGCAGTGTTGGTTGCATCCCAGCGGAAATGATGGGTGCCGGACGGGAACGGTCCGTCGGCCAGACGGGTGACGATCCTTCCGGCGATGTCGATAATGATGATATCAATTTCGGCAGCATCGTGCAACTGTAATGTGACGGCGGCAGCAGGATTGAAGGGATTCGGATAGACATTACTCAATTGTAAAGAAACCGGAACTACCGTGTTCGAACGGTCAGCGGAGACGATCTGATCATTGATATAATAGAGCAGTCCCCCTTTCCCGTTCCCGAGCAGCAGATCGGGATCGCCGTCCCCGTCCATATCATGGAACGAAGGAGACGCTTGTGTATTCAATTGGAATCCGTTGAATGCAGCGGAACGGAGTGCGAATGATGAACTGCCGGCGGTCTGTTGTTCCAGATGCCACACCGCCCCGTCACTATTGCCGATGAAGAGGTCCAGCGAACCATCCAGATCGATATCGGCCGTACCGGGGATCGCATCGGTTCCGACATCAGGGGCATGGAAGGAGGTATCGGCAACGAACACCGGCAGCGCATTGGTGCCGGTATTGCGGAAGAACTGCACGGTGCCGCCGCTGTTGCCGATGAAGAGATCATTATCTCCGTCGTTGTCCGGATCAGCGAAACAGGGAGCGGAATTCTGTCCCGCATCGTACGCATCCAGAACATATGCCATCGGCTGGAACGAGAGGGTGGATCCGCTGCCGGTATTGCGGAACGCTTTGAGTCGTCCGTTGAAGTTCCCGAAGAGCAGATCGGCCTTGCCGTCCCCGTCCAGATCGCGGGAGGTGACGGTCAGATAGAAATCACCGGCGAGCGAGAAGGTCAGTGCCGGCTGCGGCGGAAAGAGCGGTGCGGCTGCAGAACCGATGTTGCGGTACACGGATACGGTGCCGGCAGCAGCTGCGATGACCAGGTCCCGGTCCCCGTCCCCATCGGCATCGACCGGTGCGACGGAGCTGCGCGAACCGGCATCGATCATCGGGATGTAATTCTTCGTCTGCAGGATGTAGAACGGCTGCTGATTGGTTCCCATGTTCCGGAGGAACTGCAGATTATCGATCTCCGATGTCGGGAAGACGCTGCCGATCATCAGGTCCGTCAGTCCGTCACCATCCACGTCCACATGCTGCGGGATGTTGAACCCGTTGGTGAGGATGACTGCTTCATTGGGGTAGGTGGAATCGGTAAGCGCGATGTTCGGGACCGCCGGTGTGCCGCTGTTCTTCAGGAAGTAGAGACTGCGGTTGAAATAATCCCCCCAGAAGAGATCAAGCACGCCGTTGCTGTCCGCGTCGAAGAACTCGATACTGCTGGCGCCATGCATCGCCCGGGCGGGAGCGGTCGGACCGCCCTGAATGTTGATCCCGCCGAACTCGCTGGTGATGAAGGTGAACTGCGGTGACGACGGCGTGCCGATGTTCCGGTAGAAGGTGACGGAGCCGATGGAACTGCCGGTGAAGAAATCCTGATCCCCGTCCCCATCGATGTCCGCAAAGGTCGGAACGCTGAACCGCTCGCTGAACAGTTCACTGCCGGAGGTATCCTTCAGTGCTGCAGCGGTGAGCTGGAAGACGGGACTGGCGGGAGAACCGGTATTGGTATAGAGCGAGACTTCGGAGAACGGACCGCTGGTGAACATGTCCTGATCACCGTCGCTGTCGATATCGACGAACCGGAACCAGGAACCGGCCGTGAGTCCGGCGGGAAGCGACGGCTGGAGCGTGAGCGTACCATTCACGGAGCGGAAGTAGGACAGATACCCGTCCCGGTCCAGGATGAAGAGGTCGAGTCCGCCGTCCGCATCGATATCCGTAAACTGGAACCGCGGCTGGTCGATGCCGCCGGCGGCGATATTGGTGCCGAACACATGGGGCGAGGACCGGAACTGCTGAGCAGCGGCGGTCGACAGAAAAAGGAGCAGCAGGATGAGTGGACTGAGGTTACGCGCCATACACCGTGAGATGCTGGACCGCCTGTTCGATGAAGCGGCGTTCGACCACCGACGGAAGCTGAACACTTCCGATCGCACCGGGAAGCGGCATGCGGATGTTCCCGCTAAGCGTCTTCTTGTCCTTCATCATGGTTGTGAGCAGCGCTGAGGAACGGAGCCGCAGCGGCGTGAGGGACGGGAGCGGGAGCCGGTTCACGAGCTGTTCCAGCCGGTCCACCTGCCGTTCATCGATCATCCCCTGCCAGAGCGCGATGCGCGCTTCGGCGACCATTCCGTAGAGGATCGCTTCGCCGTGCTTCAGAGCGGAATACCTGCCGGCATGCTCCAGCGCATGGCCGATGGTATGGCCGAAATTCAGGATGGCGCGGAGGTGCTGTTCCTTCTCATCGGTCGCGACCACGTATGCCTTCAGCAGGCAGCTGGTGCGGATCATGGCGGTGAGCACAGCGGCATCGTGCGCAAAGGCGCGTTCCAGCGACCGTTCCACGAACCGGAAGAACCGTGCATCGAGGATGACGCCGTATTTGACCACTTCGCCCATCCCGCTGATCATCTCCCGTTTGGGAAGGGTGCGAAGAACGGAAGGATCGATCAGGACGAAACGTGGCTGATGGAAGGCGCCGATCATGTTCTTTGCGAGCGGATGGTTGATGCCGACCTTGCCGCCGACAGAACTGTCCACCTGTGCCAGGAGCGTGGTAGGGATCTGCACGAACCCGAGTCCGCGCTGATAGGTGGCAGCGATGAATCCTGCCAGATCGCCGATCACGCCGCCGCCGAGCGCCACGATGGTGGCACTGCGGTCGATGCCGCGCTGCAGCAGTTCGGTGTAGATCCTCTCCGCAGCGGCGAGCGATTTCTGCTGTTCGCCGGACGGGAGGGCGATGGTGTGCACGGTATGACCGGCAGTGCGCAGGCTCCGTTCGAGCACCGCGCCGTGATGCCGTGCTACGGTCGTATCCGTCATGACCACGACCGTGCGGCCGATTGCATGCTTCCGGAAGAGATCCCCGGCGCGGCGGAGCACTCCCTCACCGATGACGATGGGATAGGTCCGTTCGCCGAGCGGCACGGTGATGGTATGGATCCGCTTAGTCAATGACGTGCGAGAGTTTCTTTGCGAGTTCATCGATGGTATAACCGATCTTCTTATCGTCCGTGGTGATGATGATGTCCGCCTGCAGATAGAACCGTTCGCGCGCGGTGAGCAGCGTCTCGATCTTGGCGCGGAGGCCCTCACCGTCCAGCAGATTGCCGTTGGCATCGCGAAGCATGGGGCGGTCGCTCTTGGTCCGCAGCCGCTGGAAGATGTGCTCCACATCCGACTTGAGATAGACGAGCACGCCGTGCTGTTTCACCAGTCCGAGCGTCTCCTCGTTGGTCACGGTGCCGCCGCCGAGTGAGATGATGGTGGAATGCTGCTGCAGTACATCACGGAGCGTGGCGCGCTCCAGCTCCCGGAACTTCGACTCGCCGTGCTGGGCGAAGATGTCGTTGATGCGCATCCCCTGGTTCTGCTCGATCAGACTGTCCAGATCGATGAACCGGAAACCGATGGTGTTCGCGAGGATCGGTCCGACGGTGCTCTTGCCGCTCCCCATGAATCCGGTGAGGAAGATGATCGATTGTTTGGTGTTCAGTTTCATGGGTCGGTCGTGATGAAAAGAAAAATCCCGCCGGAGCTCGGCGGGAGCGGTCATGGGTTCCTTGTCCCCGATTCAGAGTGTGACGACGATACCACCGCGGTAATTCACGCCGAAGAGGTTCACCGTGGAATTGTCCGACGCCTGCGGCAGCGGAATGCGCCGGCCCTGATAGGTAGCGGACTGCTGCCGGAACTGCGATGTGACGGTGAAATGCGGATCGCGGAACTTTACTTCGAACCGGAGACCGAGCACGCTGTGGAACCGGTAATCGACGCCGGTCATCACATGGATCCCGGCATACTGTTGTGTCGCGGTCGTGGTCTCGGCACGGACACCGGCGATGGTGTAGGTGCGGCTGCCTTCGTACAATCCGGCACCGCCGCCGAGCGAGAAGCGCAGTTCATCCGAACTGATCGGCACGATGAACGAACCGCTCAGTTCCACTCCCTGCACTTCATAGGACTCCTCGTACGGAACGGCGAGGAAGTTGTACTGTGTATAGAGCACGGACCGCCGGTCCACGCCGCTCACCCGTTCGAACGCCGCACCGATGGTGTACCGTTCGCCGGGGAGGTTCCAGCGGACATCGAAACCGACCCCGTAGTTCGCGCTGATGAGCCGGTCCGCCGTGAACTCATCGGTCCGGAACACGTCGCTGGTGATGCGCGCGCCGGTGGTGTACGACCCGGTCAGGGAGAGGGTGAGTCCGTGCTCACCTGCACGGAGCGGTACCACCAACAGCATCGACACGATCAGAATGACGGTGTTCCTGCGCATGCTCCCTCACAACGGTGATTACCGGTAGAACTGGTCCCGGTTGTCCTCGATATCTGCGGTTTCCTTCAGTTTCGCCAGCCATTGCGTCAGCACACGCTGGCGCTTCTCGGTGATCAGCTGCGTGGCGAGCATATTCTTCATCACATTGTAGGAGGCGGAATCGAACGGGGTGCGGTTGAGCACCTTCAGCAGATAGTATCCGCGGCGCCCTTCGACCGGTCCGGAGACCGATCCGACCGGCGTGTTCTTCGCCGCACCGGCGAAGGCGAACTCGCGTCCCACCGTGGGGATACCGCCGCCGACGGCGAACTCACCGGTGTTCTGCACCTGGATGTTCGGATCGGACGACAGTGCGGTCAGATCGCCGTTATCGCCGACCGAGGCCCGCTTCTGCTCCACGATCGCTTTCAATGCCGCCATCTTCTTCTCGCGCAGCGCACGGCCGCGGAGCGATTCTTTCACTTCATCGAACGGACGGACGCCTTCCTTCTTCACGGCGGAGATCTTCACGACCGCGTATCCGTTGTTCACCTGATACGCATCGCTGATGTCGCCGAGATCGTTGTTGAAGGCGAACTTGCTGATCGATTCGAACTGGCCCAGACCGGGGATGAATCCGCCCTTCGCGAACTCCGCGGTCTCCATCACCTTCAGACCGGAAGCCTCGGCATCGGTCTCGAAATTACCCTTCTTCGCGATGTAGGCGAAATCCTGTGCACGCTGGAAAGCATCCTCTTTGGTGGCGTTGCTCGCCTTGAGCGGCAGGGTGATCGTGGCGACCTTCAGCTCACGGTTATCGCGGCCTTCGATCTTGATCACATGGATGCCGAACTGCGTCTTCACCGGACCGATCACCTGTCCCGGTCTCCCGGCAAGCGCTGCGGTCTCGAATTCCTTCACCATCCGGCCCTTGCCGAACCATCCCAGATCACCGCCGGAGGAACTTGCCGCCGGTTCGGTGGAATACTGACGGGCGAGCGATGCGAAATCCTCACCCTGCTTGGCGCGGGAGATGAGGCTTGCGGCCAGCGTGCGGGCCGACGCTTCCTGCTCCGGCGTGCCGGCATTCAGCAGGATATGACGCGCTTTCACGAATGCATCGGCCGTGACCTTCTGCTCGAGCACTTTGAAGATGTGTGCACCTTCGTAATCCGATACCGGTCCGACCACATCACCGACCTTCGCTCCGAAGATCGCGGTCTCCTTCTCCGGGGTCAGTTCCCCGTGCTTGAAGAATGCGGGCTGCGGTGAGGTCTCGGCATAATCCTTCTGGACCTCCAGGAAGTCCGCTCCGGACCGCACGCGCTGCAGGATGCTGCCGATCTCCGCCAGCACTTCCGCGGAATCGCGGGAGGAGGGCTGGTCCGAGATAAAGATGTACTTGAGGGTGCGGAGCGCCGGTTGCTTGAATTCGTCGGCATTCTCCGTATAGATCTTGCGGATATCGTCGTCCGAGACCGTCACGGCATCGTTGGAGACCAGACGCTCCGGATCGAAGAACGCATACTGCACATCGGCACGGATATTCTGGTCCATATATCGGTCGCGCAGTTCGCCGTCCGTAGCACGGACCGATGCGAACACTACGCTCTGCATCTTCTCGGCCAGCCGCTGCTGACGGAGCGCTACTTCCACATTGATCCAGATCTCCTTGTTGCGCGGATCGTTCAGCGCCTGCTCATAGGCATCGCGGCGGAACGTGCCGGTGGAATCACGGAACTGCTGCACCAGGAACTCGGGAGGATTCTCGCCGCGTACCCAGTCGATGATCTCCTGGTCCGTGACAGCGATACCGGCATTCTTGGTCTCGCGGTCCAGCAGGGTCTGGGTGACGAGGTTGTTCCACACCTGCTCGCGGATCTGTTTCATCAGCGTCTCGTCCGGGTCCTGTTTGGTCTGCTGTTTGTACTGTTCCGCCTGCTGGCGGACAAGATCGGAGAATTCCTGATAGGTGACCTTCTTCCCTTCGATCACACCGATGGTATCGGACTGGCGGGACATCCCGAGATAGTCCATACCCCATTCGAACACGATCGTGATCACAAAGACAATAACCAGTCCGATAAGGATGACCGGCATATTGTTCCGCATTCTTGTCATAATAGCCATACGACGTAACAACTCCTTACTGCAGAATATTGAGAAAAAATGATGCTGAACTGTCTATAAATAGGAAGATAACCGAATTATGGCTGAAAAACAAAGAAAAATTCGTTTTTGCAGGGTGTCAGACAGTTTCGGAGGGGGCGGGACCAGGGGACGAGGGTTCTTCCGGTTCGAAATACTCGAGGATCTTTTGTGCGGTCTTCTCTCCCACCACTTCGGCCAACTGCTCCGGCGTGGCGAATTTCACTCCTTGCACGGAACCAAATGCCTCCAGGAGCTCCTTCGCCCGCTTTTTGCCGATACCGTCGATCAGATCCAGCTCCGTCTGGAGGGTCCGTTTATCGCGGAGCGAGCGGTGGAAAGTGATGGCGAACCGGTGTGCTTCGTCGCGCACACCGACCACCCGGGCTTCGTCGCGCTGGAGATGGTCGACCGGCGAACGGTGCGGGCGGCGTTTCGCGGCGGGGTAAAGGCGGAGTACTTCCCCGGCGCACGGGTCATCTTTCGCAGCGCCGGCCGGTGGATTCCGGCGCGCGTCGTCGAGCTGACCCGCATCAAGCCGCTCAAGGCCATTGGTTGGACCGGCCGCCCGGAGGAGGTGCTGCTCAAGGTGAGCGCCCCCGTGGCCGCCGGCAGCCCGGGCATGTGGGCCCTGCCCGATCCGCGCCTGGCGGGCGACACCCTGCACGCCCGTGGCTGCG
>JABWAK010000095.1 GCA_013361065.1 Bacteroidota bacterium | reverse complement strand
ACGCCCCTTTCTCCGTCAATGCAGCGGAGGCGTACTTCGTCCGGTCGATGAACGGCAGTTTCTGCCGGGTCAGTGCCAGCACCACCGGTCCGCCGGAATGCTCGATCGCGATCCGCCACGACTGTGCAGTCTCGTTCGCATCGGCAGGACGCAACACCAGGATGTTCGGTATCGCACGGAGCGACGCGAGTTGTTCCACCGGCTGATGGGTCGGACCGTCCTCACCGAGTCCGATACTGTCGTGCGTGAAGACGTAGACGGGACGGATCCCCATCAGCGCCGCAAGACGGATCGGGGGACGCATGTATTCCGAGAAGATCATGAAGGTACCGCCGTACGGGATCATCCCTCCGGTCAGTGCGATGCCGTTCATCAGGGAACCCATCGCATGTTCACGCACACCGTAGCGCAGGTAGCGGCCGCCGTAGCTTCCCGGCTGGAAGTCGATCATTCCTTTCACGAACGTGTTGTTGGACGGTGTCAGGTCCGCCGAGCCGCCGATCATGGCGGACACATGCGGCGTGACAGCGGCCAGCACCTTGCCGGATGCTTCACGCGTTGCGATGCTGCCGTTCTCCGCTGTGAAGACCGGCAGTGCATCCTTCCATGCCGTACCATGCTCTCCCTTGACCATGGAGCGGAACGCTGCCGCCATCTCCGGGAACCGTTCCAGATATGCGGCCGCCATGGCATCCCATGCAGACCGCAGCTGTTTCCCCTTCTCCACTGCAGTGCGGAAGTGTGCCGCTACTTCAGCCGGCACTAGGAACGATGCATTCTCATCCCATCCGTACGCTTTCTTCGTCAGTTTCACTTCCTCTTCGCCGAGCGGGGAACCGTGCGCATCGTGGGAATCCTGTTTGTTCGGACTGCCGTAGCCGATGTGCGTCTTCACTTTGATCAGCGATGGCCGGTCGGTCACCTGCTGTGCATGCAGGATCGCTTTCTCCAGTTTCTCGAGATCGTTGCCGTCATGCACCGTCTGCACATGCCAGCCGTACGCTTCGAAGCGCGCTCCGACATCCTCCGTGAACGCCAGGCCGGTGCTGCCGTCGATGCTGATGCTGTTGTCATCATACAGATAGATCAGATTGCCGAGCTTGAGATGTCCGGCCAACGACGCCGCTTCGGATGCGACCCCTTCCATCAGATCGCCGTCGCCGCACATCGCATAGACGAAATAATCGAACATCGGGAAATCGGGCCGGTTGAACGTAGCGGCCAGGTGCCGCTGTGCGATCGCCATGCCGACTCCGTTCGCGAATCCCTGTCCGAGCGGACCGGTGGTCGTTTCGACCCCGGCGGTGTGTCCGTACTCAGGATGTCCCGGCGTCTTGCTCCCCAATTGTCGGAAAGATTTGAGGTCCTCCAGGGTGAGTCCGTACCCGGTAAGGTGCAGCAATGAATAGATGAGCATCGACCCATGACCGCCCGAGAGAACGAACCGGTCACGGTTCATCCACGCCGGATCCGCGGGTGAATGACGGAGGAACTTCGTCCACAGCACATAGGCGGTCGGCGCCGCACCCATAGGCATGCCGGGATGACCGGATTTCGCTTTTTGAACGCCGTCAATGGCAAGGGTACGGATGGTATTGATGCTCAGTTGATCGAGAGGGGATGTGGACACGGAACGCTCCGAAGTTGGGATTCTGATAGGACCTGATTTGAACGAAAGATAGAAAATATTGAAGGAAAAAAGAAGACAATCCGCCGGCTGCTAGGAGGTGTACCAAACGATCCAGAACAATGCTTCGCGGGCGACCGGCACCATCAGGAACGCACTCAACAGCGAGACCAGAATGGACAGCGCTGAGGCCGCGATCCAGCCGAAGTGATAGACCTTCCGGAGGGCGATGACATGGTACGCGGCCATCAGCACCACGACAAAGACCACGATGCCGGGATCCCTCCCGATCAGATTGACCGATCGCCATCCGGTGACCGCATCGATGACCCCGAGCACTTTGAGCGCACCGAAGAGGACCACCGGCAGCAGAAGCAGATAGGCCGCGTGATAATGGATGGAATAGATGAGATGCTCAACGAAGTAGCGACGACGGAAGAACAGAAGGCTATACAGCACAACGGCGAATGCCGGGATGACACCGAAGAACATACTCCGCTGATATTCTTTGAAGATTGTTTCCATATTGCTGACAAAGACGGCGGGATCGATCCCCCGTTCTGCCGCACGCTGCTCGAGCATCCTCAGCCCCTCGCTCCCGTTCGCATAGGTAATGGACCAGTTCAGCAGTCCCATCCTGTACCCGGCCAGGAAGAAGAACAGATTGAACAGCAGGAAGAGCGAGACCGGCCTGATGTATTTCCTCTGCTCCCCCGAGAGGTATGCAAGGGTGAGCGTTCCCGGTTTCAGCAGGAGCGGACCGATCGTCCGAAAGATCCTCCCGTCGAGGCTGGAGAATTCACGCAGAAGGTCCGAAAGGAACCGGGCGAGCGAGAGCTGATCCGGGGTGAACCGTTTCTGGCCGCATTCGGGACAGAAACGGCCGGACAGCAGAGAGCCGCAGTTGGTGCAATTCGTATCGGATGTTCGACCGTCCATAGGGTAGGAAAGTATGAACAATCCGGAAATAAAAAAAGGTCCGATCAAATCATCGGACCTTTTTTCTGCTTACACAATACTGTGTTATTCCTTGTAGATGGTCACGCCCCAATGCGTTCTGTCCTCCGGCGGATCGTCATTCCAGTCATTGAAGGCATGGGAATCATCCGTCTGATAATGGAGCACATATTCACCCTTCTCCAGGAAGACCGATTTATCGAACCGGCGGTTCTTCTTGGCGCCGCCGGCATGGGTGGTGGTGCGGTAGGTCATCTCCCAGACCACCTCACCGGTGCTTGCCTGTTCGATCCAGGCATAATCCGCCATGTCCCCCGAGACCCCTTCACCGATGGCGTAGATCCGGACCTTCTGCGGGCGGTCGATGGTGAAACTCTGCCGCACATGCCGGTCGTCGCGGACCTTGATCATCTGCACCAGAACGTTCTCATCATTCGGTTCGGTGAATTTCGCCACGTTCTTCATCGAGAAATTCTCGCCCGTGCCCATGACGGTGATGCCGTAGGATTCTGCATCGAACGGTTTATCGTCATTCCAGTCGTTGTAGGCATGAGAATCGTCCGTCTGATAGAAGACGATGTACGAACCGGCCGGAAGGGTGATGAACTCGTCCGCCAGGCGGTTCTTGCGGGCACCGCCGGCATGGGTGGTATAGGTCTTGTTCATGTCCCACACACGCTCACGGGTCTTCGCATTGATGATCCATCCGTAGTCCGCCAGGTCCTCTTCCTCCTGCTCATACACCGATTTCCCCATCACTTTCACACGGACCTTCCCGTGTCCTTCTCCGATGGCATAGATATGCAGCCGCGTCTCCTCTTTCAGGGTGAATCCGGACTGCACGAACTCATCATCACGCACCCGCACCAGCTGCGCGATGATGTTGTTCTTCTCCATCGAATAATCGGAGATGGTGATGCCGGAACGGTCCGATTCGTTCTTCACACTCACGGTGATGCCGTAATTGAACGGATCGTAGGGCGGTTTGGAATTCCAGTCCTCACGGGAATGGGAATCATCCGTCACATAGTTCAGTTCATAGTTCCCCTTGGTCAGCTTCACATCGCCGTGATAGACGATGTTCTTCGAAGCCCCGCCGGCGAAATCCGTATTGTTATGACGCATCTCCCAGACCCGCTCACGGCTGTTCAGATCGGTGATCCAGGCATAGTCGAACACTTCGTCCTTCCCCCGTCCTTCGCCCAATGCGTACAGATGCACGACCATATCCTTCGTGACAGTGATCTTCTTGCGGACATATGCTCCGTCCCCGACACCGGTCGCCGACAATACGGCCAGCGGATCCTTCATCGGCGCGTTGAACGTCTTCACGGAGGCATCATCACCGGGAGCCACGGAGAGCAGGATGCCGTACTCATTCTTTGCGCGGTCCATGAACTCATCGTACATGGAGGAGTAATCATCATCGAACCAGTTCAGGAACCGGTCAAAATCGTTGCGGGAGCGTCCTTCACGGCGGTCGATGTTGATCGACATGTAACTGCCGAACGAGGAACTGGAGGAGAATCCGTGGGCGGCGAAGTACACTTCATACGAACCGCGGGGAAGTTTCACATCATCCTCACAGGTCCGTTTCTCTTCACGACCGGAGGTATTGTCCAGCGACATCTCCCACACGACCTCACGCGTTTCAGCGTTGATGATCCATCCGGCGGCGAACATATCGTTCGATTTCCGCCGGCTATTGAAGACATCGGCCCAGGTGTTCTTGCTCCCCCCGCCGACCGCATTGATGTGTACGGTGATATCCTTGGCCAGGGTGAACCCGAGACCTTTCACCTCTTCTTTGGTGAAGTCCTTCAGGGTGATGAAATACTTTTTGGAATCGCTTTGCGGCGGATTGGGTTCGGAATGGACGGAGCCGAATGACGTCAGCACGACGGCGGCAACAAGCAGGAACTGAAGGGAACGTTGTTGTGGTCTTTTCATGGTATTCTCCTCGGCTTCAGGTTATCATTCCGTTACGAGAGGAAAATGCCAATAGTTGCAGGATTTTTTGCAGGTGGACGGGTTTATGACCCGGTAAAAGCGGGGAAAATCAGCGATTTTTCAGGTATTCTTTCAGCGGGTTCCAATAGTATTCCTTCCATCCGTCGGCGATCGCGTCAGCGAAGTCTGCAGGGACTCCGCTATGGATCATTGTCAGCCGGCATCCGTTCGGGACAGGCTGAAACGACAAGGAGAGGAGCGATTCGGCCCCGTCTGGCCAGTCCGCAGCACGCCAAGTCTGGACGATGGTCCTGCCCGGTTCAAGTGTCACATGCCGGCCGGTCGCGTAACCGTCAAAGACCGAAAAACGGCCGCCCGGCGTCCGGTTGATCCGTGCCGATCCGCCGGTGAATGCCGCATGGGAGCGCGAGGAAAGGAACAGAGTGTAGACAGCGGCAGGCGTTGCCGGAAGGGTGACCGTTTGCCGGATCGTACGCGTCCGCATGGTGATGATCAGATCGCTTCGATATCGTTCTGCGGGATCCAGCCGACCTTCCCGTCGGCGAGACGGATCTTGTACCATTGATTCACATTGTCCAGCAGCTGCACCTTCAGTCCCCGGTGGATCACGAAGAGATCGTTCCCTTTCCTGTCCGGCGCCGATTTGACATTCGCCACATCGGTCATCACCACCGCAAATTCGCTGGCGGACTGACGGTAGGACTGGATGAGGAAGTTCGCTCCGCCGATGAAGAGCAGCAGGGTGCAGATGAGTCCGGTCATGAGCGCGGCACGGCGGCGTTCGACCGATTCAGCGAACAGGAAATACGAGAATGCTGCGAGCGTGAGCAGGAAGAGAATGTACATCATGCGGAGCATCGTCTCGAGCGAGAACAGGGTCAGCAATGCATCGGCCCAGCGGTAGATGAAGAGGTCCGGCAGCGCTTCGATCTTATCGGTGAGCTGCAGATTGACCAGCTGCAGGTTCACCATCAGGTCGTCATCCTCCGGGATGAAACGGCGGGCCCGTTCATAATTGAGGACCGCGTTCTGCAGTTTCCCCATCTTGTAGTAGGCATTGCCGAGATTGAAATAGACCTCGCCGTTCTCGTACCCGTTGGCGATGATCGATTCGTACCGCGCCGCGGCAGCATCGTACTTCTGTTCCAGATAGAGACGGTTGGCATCCTCGAACACAGAGGCGAGTTCCTCGGTCTGTGCCGTGAGCGGGAACGTGCAGAGCAGAGCGAGATACAGGACGGAGCTCATGGTCCTCATCGTGTCAGCTCCCGTTCCGCCGCAATGATGATGCTGCCGGCATTCTCATACATCCGTTTCTTCTCCTCCGGAGTGGAGCTGCCGGGTGCGAACCGGGCGAACTCGCATGCCTCCAGCAGTTCCTTGATCCGTGCCGTGAGCTCCGGCGAGACCTTCTTCGCCTGGAGCTGCTGCGTGACCGTGTCGATGGAGAGTTCCGACCGGCCGATGGCGAGTTTGTCCGACACATACTGCCACATGGCGGTGGAGACCTCCGCATAGAACGCTTCATGCCGTTCCGCGGTGAGCAGCTGGTGCGCGTTCGCGAGTTTCTTGGCCGCGATCTTCATCGCCTTCCGCGACCGGAAGGAGACCACATCGGACATCTCGCTCAGTGCTTTCTGACGGTAGAACAGCAACACGAGGAAAGCAGTGAGCGGGATGAGGGTCATCGCCGCCGCTGCGACCGGATCGATCAGTTCCTCATCCCGACGGTAGAATGTTCCGACATCGGTCTTGATGAACCGGATATCCTGGTTCAGCAGCCGCACGTCCTCTTTGGAGAGTCCGGCAGCGGTCTGCGGTGCCTCGGCGCTCCCCTTCTCCACCACCAGATTGAACTCGTTCGTCCGGAGGGTGACGTACCGGCGCTGCGTGACATCGAAATAGGAGAACTCCATCGCCGGGATCCGCTTCTCGCCCGGATAGCGCGGCACGATGAGCCACTCGAAGGTCTTGGTGCCGGTGATGGCCGTTCCGGTCCGCTCGATGTTCTCCTTCACCTTCGGATCGTACTGTTCGAAATCGCTCGGAAGATTGAGCTTCGGTGCCTCGAGGATCTTCACATTGCCGGAACCGGTGATGGTCGCTTTCAGGGAGATCGGTTCGTTGGTCTTGGCGCGCTTCTTGGTCAGGTCCGCTTTCAGCGTGAACTTCCCGACCGCGCCCTGGAACGATTCCGGCACCGGGTCCTGCGGCAGCGGCAGCACCGTGATCTTCACCGGATCGCTCTTGAGCGGAACGTTGGCGGTCTGCGCACCGAAGAAGGGATCGTTGAAGAACTGGTCGAAGATGTCGTTCGACCGGCGGCGGGACTGGACCTGCACCTGGCAGGTGACCTCCATCGGATTGATCTCCAATGAACCGCTCTGCGTCGGGAAGAGTGCCGTCTTCTTGAGGATGCCGACCTGATACTGCTTCCCGTTCACGACCTCGTTGGTAAGGCTCACCTGCTGCGGCAGCTGCAGTTCCTCGCCCCAGAAACCGGTCATGGTCGGCAGTTTATTGATGGAATAATTGACGATCCGTGCACGGGTGTAGATCTTGTACGTGACGGTGATCTGCTCACCCTGATAGACCCGCGTCCTGTCCACGGTCGCTTTCAGGAAGATATTGTCCCCCACATCCACCGCCTGCCCCTGTGCGTTCTGTGCCGGCTGGGACCGTTTGCCGGTCGCCTTGGTGACGGTGAGTTCGATGGGATTGGAGCGGAACTGGTTCCCGCTGACCTCCACGGTAGCCGCACCGATGACCGGTTTGCCGGGCTCGCGCGCCTGCAGGATATACGTAAAGGTCTGCGAAGAGGTGACCGAACCGTTGATGATCTGCATGCTCGTGGACTGGTTCGGTCCGGAGAGGACGAGGAATTTGGAGAGGTCCGGCGTTTTGAAGTTGCGCGGACTGGCGCCGAAGGTGGAGACAGTGAACTCCAGTGTGAACTGCTCATCGGCAGCAACGGGATTCTTGTCCACCCCGGCAGTGAAGGAGACATCCTGCGCCGCTGCAACGCTCAGCATCAGCAGCAGCGCGGACAATACGGTCGGTATGATTCGTGCGGTCTTCATGCTTGGGTGATCACCAGTCCTTCTCTACATTCATACGGACAGGCGCTTTCTTGCGGACCTTCTTCTGCGTGTTCTTCTCATCGTTCTTCAATGCTTCCAGGATCCGTTCCGCTTCCTTCTTGGAGAGCTCCTTCTGCTGCTGCGCCATCTGCTGTTGTTGCTGTTGCTGCTGGTCCTGCTTCTGCTGTTGTTGTTGCTGCTGTTGCTGCTGCTGGTCCTGTTTCTGCTGTTCTTTCTTGTCCTGCTTCTTATCCTTGTTCTGCTGCTGTTGTTGTTTCTGCTGTTCGCGCAGCATCCGTGACGCATAGGCAAGGTTGTACTTCGCTTCCTCGTCCTTCGGGTCGAGTTTCAGCGCCCGCTTGTAGGCATTGATGCTCTCCTGGTACTGTTTCGCTTCGAAATGTGCATTGCCGATGTTGTAATGGAGTTTGGACTGCACGGACGGATCGGTCGTGCGGCTCAGGGCCTGATTGTAATTCTGGACCGCTTCATCGAACCGCTGCTGCTTCAGCACGGCATTGCCGAGATTGAACTGTCCCTGCAGCAGTTCCTTCTCCTTCTCCAGCGATTTCTTGTACTCCGCCTCAGCATCCGAATACTGTTTCTTCTCGTACAGTTCATTGCCGCTGTTCACCAGGGAGCGGACCGATTGTGCCGGGAGTGCAACGGCACAGATGATGATCAGTAGGAGGATTCTCATTGTTTGTTCTCCGCGCGGGTGAGTCCGCGGAACGGGTTGATCCGTGCCAGCCATTCTGTCCTCCGGTCGGAGAGGATCGACTCGGTCAGAAGCAGAAGGAAGGCAATGAAGAGAAAATACTGAAACTTATCGTCGAATTCCGTGAATTGTTTCGCACCGAATTCCCGTTTCTCGAGGGAATTGATGTCACGATAGATGGCATCGAGTTCGTCCTGCGTATTGGTCGCGCGGTAGTAGTTCCCTTTGCCAATGGAGGCGATCTCCTGCAGGGAGACCTCGTCCAGTTTGGTGAGGACGATATTGCCGGAACGGTCCCGCTTGAAGTCGGACTGTTGTCCCGCACTATTATAGACAGGGATCGGAGCGCCGGCCGGTGAACCGAGGCCGACGGTATAGATCCGCACCCCTTTTTCGGCCGCCGCGCGGGCCTGTTCAATAGCATCGCCGGAATTGTTCTCGCCGTCCGTCATGATCACCAGCACTTTGGTGGACGGTTCCTCGAAATTGTACGATTTCATCGCCTGGCTGATGGCGGAACCTATGGCGGTGCCCGGGTTGGGAACCGACTCGACATCCACCACATCCAGCAGCAGACTGGCGGCACTGTAATCGATGGTGAGCGGGAACTGCGTGTATGCCTCGCCGGAGAAGACGATCACTCCGATCTTGTCACCCGCGAGCCGTTCGATCAGATTGCGGATCTCGTACTTCGCCTTCTCCAGGCGGTTCGGCTTAATGTCCTCCGCGAGCATGGATTTGGAGACATCCAGCGCGATGAACATGTCGACCCCCTCCTGCTTCACCTCTTCCATCCGTGTGCCGACCTGGGGGTTGGCGAGTGCAACGATGAGCATCGCAACGGCCGTCAAGAGCAGCGCTGCTTTGAGCGTCCCTTTGCGGGTGCTGTGCGCCTCGGCGAGCCGGCGGAAGAGTTCGGAGGAGGAGAATGCCCGTTTCGCCTTTGCACTCTGCACCCGCACGATGATATAGAGCAGCATCAGCAGCGGGAGCACCGCCAGCAGGTAGAGATATTCGGGATGTGCGAAACGGAACATATTACGGGAGCTTCCTCAGCCAGGTGGTGGAGAGCACGATATCGGCCGTGAGCAGCGCGAGGGCGGCCATGATGAACAGATAGAACAATTCCGTATAGCGGCGGTAGGAGCGGACCTCGATGCGGGTCTTCTCCAGCCGGTCGATCTCCTGATAGATGGAGCGGAGTTTCTTATTGTCCGTCGCACGGAAGTATTTCCCTTCCGTCATCTCCGCCACCTGCTGCAGCACTTTCTCGTCGATCTCCACCGGCACCATCTGATACCGGATGCCGAACGGCGTCTGCACCGGATAGGGAGCTTCGCCGATGGTACCGACGCCAACCGTGTAGACGCGGATGCCGAACGACTGGGCGATCTGCGCCGAGGTGATCGGATCGATCTCGCCACGGTTGTTCACACCGTCCGTCAGCAGGATGATCACTTTGCTCTTCGCCTTGCTCTCGCGCAGGCGGTTCACGGCGTTCGCCAGTCCGAGACCGATCGCCGTGCCATCCTCGATCATGCCGCTCTTGAGCGGTTTGATGAGCGACTTCAGCACATCATAATCGACCGTGAGCGGACACTGCGTGAAGCTCTCGCCGGAGAAGATCACGAGACCGATGCGGTCGTTCGTCCTGCCGGTGATGAAGTCCTGCGCCACATTCTTGGCCGCTTCGATACGGTTCGGCTGGAAATCCTCCGCGAGCATACTGCCGGAGATGTCCAGCGCCAGCACGATGTCGATCCCTTCGGAGTAGATATTCTCCCCTTTCAGGGTGGACTGCGGCCGGGCGAGCGCGATGATGACCAGGACGACCGCCGCCATGCGAAGGATGAATGGAAGATGACGGAGCCGTTCCTTCATGCTGTACCGGACCATGGCGAACGGCGCCAGGGTGGAATACCGCACATCGCTCTCCTTCCGGTGCAGACGGTAATAGTACCAGACCGCCATCCCCGGAACGAGGAGGAGCAGGAAGAGGAGCTCAGGATTTGCAAACGTGATATCGTTCATTCGGAAGTGACCACATACACCCTGCGGCCGGGGGGACCGATCATGAAACTGCTGCTCCTTCGGCTGCGGCGGCGGTGCGCGGCATCGTCCGCTCCACGATCAACCGGGCTTCGGCGATCACCTGTTCATTCTCTGCTGCCACCGGCTGATACTTTGCGAATTTCACCATGTCCGCACCGGAGAGGAGCGCCTGGATGCGAGAGACATCCTCCGCCGGGATGGCATGCGAGGACAACTGGGCCATCACCTCACCGGTGGTCATCTCCAACGCCATGATGCCGTAGCGTTGTTCGAAGTAGCGGCGGACGATCTCCGTC
The DNA here is from genome assembly GCA_013361065.1 of Bacteroidota bacterium. Classification (GTDB taxonomy): domain Bacteria; phylum Bacteroidota; class Ignavibacteria; order UBA10030; family UBA8401; genus UBA8401. The sequence continues at coordinate 2,413 of JABWAK010000095.1, read as the reverse complement.
GCCTCCGAATAGTACGCTTTCACCTCGCCGGCCTGCCACAGCCGTTTTGCTTCCAGTGCCTCCAGCTGCATCAGCGCAAGCACATGCGGCGGGATGTTAGGACGCTGTTCCTCCTGCACCGCACCGGGAGCGGAACGTCGTTTACGGATATAATAGTAGAGAGCGTAGGCGAGTCCGCCCAGCGCTGCAACGATACCTGTATACAGGGCGATCTCCTCCGCCGAGATCGGAACGGTCATGGGCGGTTTCACATCCTTGATGGTCATCGACGTATCGACCTCGACACCGCGGATCTCCACCGGAATAGGGTTCGAGGACGCAGTGACGGTATCACCATCCGGACCGACCGCAGAGACCATGAAGGGCTGCACATAAACGCTGCCCGGTTCGTAACGGGCGATGACGAACTGTTTCGTCAACTGGACCTGTCCCGCCTGCTCGCTCCGGACGACCGTATCCTGCCGGACGATATCGAAGAGTCCCATCGTATCGCGGAATACCGGCATGGCGACGGAGACCGATGACGGATGCCGCACCTCCACAGTATACCGGATCCAGTCCCCGATCACGACCGACTGGGAATCGACCGAAGCGGTGACGGAGACATCCTGCGCCCGGAGCGCAAGAGTGCATAATAGAAGGAAAACGAATTGTCTCATTGATCCATTACATCGATGATCCGCAGAAGGACACACATTTCGCCCCTTCCACAGGAAATTCTACGCTTTTCTACACTGATCACTTTACACTTTACACTTTTGACTTTTGACTTTTGACTTTTGACTTTCCTACCTCTAAACCCGTGCTTCCCGCATCTTGAAGAAATCGACGAGCGGACGCAGGTACGGCCGGTGTGTTTCGATGGAGATACGGTCCACCTTGGTGGAGAGGAATGCCTTCTTCATCCGTTCATCATGCTGCTTCCAGTACTGCTCGAACGACCGGCGGATGTTCGTATCGCCGGTATCGATCCAGCGTTCGGTGCCGGTCTCAGCGTCGGTCATCTTCACCATCCCGATCTTCGGCAATTCCCGCTCCCGCGGATCGGTCATGGTCACGGCGATCACATCATGCCGCTTGCTCACGATCCGGAGGGCATTATCATACCCGGTATCGATGAAATCGGAGATGACGAAACTGATGGAGCGCTTCTTGATGACATTGTTCAGGTATTGGAGTGCGCCGCTGATATTCGTCCCGTTCCCCGTCGGCTGGAACGAGAGCAGTTCCCGCACGATCCGGAGGATGTGGGACTTCCCCTTGTTCGGCGCGATGAACTTCTCCACGCCGTCCGAGAACATGATGAGTCCGACCTTGTCATTGTTGCGGATGGCGGAGAATGCGAGCACTGCGCAGATCTCCGTTGCGATCTCCATCTTCGTCGATTCCACCGTGCCGAACTGACCGGAGCGGCTCACATCGACCACCAGCATCACTGTCAATTCCCGTTCCTCCTCGAACACCTTGATGAAGGGACGGTTGTTCCGCGCTGTGACGTTCCAATCGATCTTCCGGATATCATCCCCGTAGGAGTATTCGCGCACCTCGGAGAACTCCATCCCGCGTCCTTTGAACACCGAATGGTACTCCCCGGAGAAGACCTGATTGACCATGCCGCGGGTCTTGATCTCCACCTGACGGACTTTCTTTAAGAGTTCGGAGGTGGTCATAGAGTGAGAGGGATGAGGTACATTATCAAATTACAGATTACAAATTATCAGATTATCACATTAAGAGGGCTGCTGATTACTTTCCGAGTTTCATCAAGACCGGTATCCTCATGTTATCACCTGCGCAGTGTCTCAACGACTTACATACTCAACTACTTCCTTGTTGTTCCCTTTGTTACGGCACTTCCACCTTATTCAGGATCTCCTGCACGATGGTCTCGGAGGTCACTTCCTCCGCCTCTGCCTCGTAGGTGACACCGATGCGGTGGCGCATCACGTCCAGGGCGATGGCGCGGACATCCTCGGGGATGACATAGCCGCGGCGCTTGATGAAGGCATAGGCTTTCGAGGCGAGCGCCAGGGAGATCGTGGCACGCGGGGAGGCTCCGTAATTGATGAGGTTCGCCAGGTCCGGAAGCTGTGCTGCTTTGGGGTCGCGCGTAGCAAAGACGATATCCAGGATGTACCGTTCGATCTTCTCATCCATGTAGATCTCCTGCAGCGATGCACGCGCCTTGAGGATCTCCTTCACCGAGACGACTTGCTTCACTTCCGCACCCTTGCCGCTCACATTCTGACGCATGATGCTCAGTTCATCCTCCTTGGTGGGATACCCGATCTTCACTTTCAGCATGAAGCGGTCGACCTGCGCTTCGGGGAGCGGATAGGTCCCTTCCTGTTCGATGGGGTTCTGGGTAGCGAGCACGAGGAACGGCTCCTCCAGCTTGAAGGTCTCCTCGCCG